>CAVFWS010000006.1:29671-40730 GCA_963626295.1 Clostridium sp. CAG:138 | reverse complement strand
GTCCTGAATCAGGTTGGCGAACGTGTAGATGTCTGTCGCGAGCTTCTCCATGCCGTGCATTATGCCATATTAGGTTGAAAAGTTGAGAGATCGTCCGGAATCGGAACCCACCTGGAATCGTCGCGGCTCGAATCGAGGGCGGCGTCTACGAAGAGTATCGTGCGAAGGCCGTCCTTCGCCTGCGGGAAATCGCGTCCCTTCTCGCCGCGCAGCGCGGCGCAGAACTCGCGGTAGTGGTTCGCGAACGCCTCTATGAAGCCCTCGTGGTGTCCGGCGGGCGTCCTGGAGCAGCGCTTCGACACCCTGGAGAGCTCGGCGACGTATGGGGCGTTGCGCTTGTATATGCGCTCCGGGCCGAACGCCTCCCGCACATGGAGGTAGTTCCCCTCCTCGACGCTCCAGGAAAGAGACGCCTTATCGCCATAGACGCGCAGGCGGAGTCCGTTCTCCTCACCGGTCGCGACCTTGGACGCCACCATCACGGCCTTCGCCCCCTTTTCGAGGCGCATCAGGATGGATGCGTCGTCATCGAGCCGGTTGCCGGGGGCGAACGACGACAGGTCGGCGGCGACGGCCCTTATGCGAAGCCCCGTCACGTACTCTATGAGGTGCGCCCCGTGCACGCCTATGTCGGCGACCACGCAGCTTCTGCCGGACTGCGCGGGGTCCATCTTCCATGCGTTGCGCCTGTCGAGGGGCTTCGTGAAGTCTATCTTGCGGAAGCTTCCCTGCTGGTACTCCACCACAACCTTGCAGACCTTCCCCAAGTCGCCCCTCGCCACCAGGTCCCGCGCAAGCTTGACCATGGGATATCCGGAATACGTGAAGGGTACGCCGAGCAGACGGCGTTTCCTGCGGGCAAGCCTCTCAAGCTCCTGCGCCTCCGATGACGACACCGCCAGGGGCTTCTCGCACATCACGTTCAGCCCCGCCTCCAACGCCGCCTTCGCGATCGGGTAGTGCGAACCGTTCGGGGTGCAGACCGCAAGGAAGTCCACGCGCCCCCTTTCGCCGTCGATGAGGCTGCGCCAGTCCCGATACGTGCGCCCCGGATCGATCCCCAGCTCCGCGCCCGTTGCGGCATTGCTTGCCTGGTCGCGCGAAAAGCATCCGGCCACCAGGTCGGCGAGGTCGTCCATCCTTATCGCGGCGCGATGCACCGGCCCTATGAAGGATCCCCTCCCGCCGCCGACCATCGCATATCTGAGACGCCTCATGCGGTTTCGCCCCTACCTTTTGCGAGGGACTACGATTATCCCCCTCTTGGAGAAGTGTACCCAGTCGTTCGTCCACGACGTGTCCCTGAAGGGCTTCTCGAAAAGCCCGTCGCGGGGGATTACGTCGTCCGCCGTGCCGCGCTTCCCGTCCGGGCCGAGCGAAAGCACCACGGGATGCCCGTTAGTCTGCGGCTCGTAGACGTACGGCCTCTTCCACGGGTCAGGGATTATGTGCCCCCACGAGCTGGCGTACGGCCCGAGCCATCCGGGATGCCTCGAGGTCTTCGCGGACAGCGCATCGAGTCCTCCATCCTCGGCCGTCGGATAGCATCCGCAGTGGAACCTGTACCGACCCAAAGCCTCAGCGAGGGCGTCGACGCTGCGCTGCGCGAAGAGCGTCTTCGTGTTCACCGCCTTGCGCCTGTCGACGTCCCCGGCCTTGCTGAACAGGAAGTAGGAGGGTATCGCCAATATCGCGAGCAGGAGAAGGTAGAACCTCGCGCCACGCCTCGGCATGCGCGAATCAAGCCCGAGCTCGCGGCGCTTCATCTCGTACTCGCGCGCGATCGCCTTCTTCCTCGCCGCCCGAAACGCGGCATCGCGCGGCGTCCCCTTTTTGCCTGTTCCGTCCATTTGCCGCTATTGTACCATAAAATCCCCCGCTCTGCCGAAAGCCCCGACCGCGAAACGCTCCAACGCCCCTTTATGCGAGCGTGATCGCGCCATTCTTTGCCGTGACCTTCACGGTCGAGCCCGGCGGATACTTGCCGGCGATTATCGCCTTCGCGACAGGCGTCTCGATCTCGCGCTGTATCGCCCTTTTCACGGGACGCGCACCATACGCGGGGTCGTATCCGTCCTTCGCGAGCTGGTCGAGGCCCGCCTCGTCGATCTCGAACTGGAGCTCCTGATCCGCAAGCCGCTTCGAGAAATCCTTGAGCTGCAGGGACACGATCTTCTTGATCTGGTCCGCCGTGAGCTCCTTGAACTCCAGTATCTCGTCGAGCCTGTTGAGGAACTCCGGACGGAACAGCCCCTTCAGCGCATCGCGGGATGCGTTCGACGTCATGATTATCACGGCGTTCTTGAAGCTCACGGTGCGGCCATGGCTGTCGGTAAGGCGTCCATCGTCGAGCACCTGAAGCAGAACGTTGAACACATCGGGGTGTGCCTTTTCAACCTCATCAAAGAGCACTACGCAGTACGGATGGCGGCGCACGGCCTCCGTAAGCTGGCCGCCCTCGTCGTAGCCGACGTATCCCGGAGGCGCGCCGACAAGACGGCTCACGGCGAACTTCTCCATGTATTCGCTCATGTCTATGCGCACGAAAGCGGACTCGTCGTCAAACAGCTCTGCGGCAAGCGCCTTCGCCAGTTCCGTCTTGCCTACGCCGGTAGGCCCCAGGAACAGGAACGCGCCGACAGGACGCTGGCGGTTCTTTATGCCGGCCCTCGACCTCAGCACCGCATCGGCTACGGCGTCCACTGCGGCATCCTGGCCGATCACGCGCCCATGCAGCACCTCGGGCAGCTTCAGCAGCTTCTCGCGCTCGCCCTCGAGCAGCTTCGTCACGGGTATGCCGCTCCAGCGCGAGACGACCTCGGCTATCTCGTCCGCCGTGACCTCCTCCTTGAGCATGGCGTTGCCGCCGGCCTCGTGGATCTCGCGCTCGTGTTCCCTGAGCTTCTTCTCGAGTTCGGGGAGAACGCCGTATTTCAGCCGCGCCGCATTCTCGTTGTCGCCGCGGGAGAGCGCCTGCGAGTATTTGACCTTTGCGCTGTCGAGATCCGCGCGGATCTGGCGCACCTCTTCGAGCGCTGCCTTCTCCTTCTTCCACTGGGCGGTCATCGCGTTGGCCTTCACCTTTAGCGTCGCCAGCTCCTTCTGCAGCTCGTCGAGACGCTTCTTGGAGGCTTCGTCCTTTTCCTTCTTGAGTGCAATCTCCTCTATCTCAAGACGGCGCACATGACGCGATATCTCGTCAAGCTCGGCGGGGCACGAATCCATGTCCGTACGGATCGACGCACAGGCCTCGTCGAGCAGGTCGATCGCCTTGTCCGGCAGGAACCGATCCTGGATGTACCTGGCGGACAGCACCACCGAGCTTACGATCGCCGCGTCCTGGATGTGGACATTATGGTACTTCTCGAACCGGTCCTTCAATCCACGGAGGATCGAGACCGAATCCTCCTCGCTCGGGGGATCGACCTGCACGGGCTGGAAGCGGCGCTCGAGCGCGGCGTCCTTCTCCATGTACTTGCGGTACTCGTCGAGCGTGGTCGCGCCAACGCAGTGAAGCTCGCCGCGGGCCAGCATGGGCTTTAGCATGTTGCCGGCATCCGAGCTTCCCTCCGTCTTGCCCGCGCCCACTATCGTATGTATCTCGTCTATGAAAAGGATTATCTTGCCCTCGGACTCCTTTATCGTCTTCAAGACCGCCTTCAGGCGCTCCTCGAACTGTCCCCGGTACATTGCGCCGGCCATCAGGGCCGTCATGTCAAGCGAGAACACGGTCCGGTCCTTCAGCCCATCCGGGACATCGCCCCTGACTATGCGCTGGGCAAGGCCCTCGACGATCGCCGTCTTGCCTACGCCCGGCTCGCCTATCAGGACCGGGTTGTTCTTCGTCTTGCGTGACAAGATCCTTATGACGTCGCGGATTTCGGTATCGCGGCCTATCACGGGATCGAGCTTGCCGCTACGCGCTCTCGCCGTAAGGTCGTCACCGAACTTCTGAAGCGGGTTCTTCGTATCCTCTTCCATTGGGTTGGCTTGTTCATTCATGGCTTTTTCTCCTTACCTGCCCATCACAAGCAATGCGCGTGCCAACATTCGGCAAAGCCTAAACCCAACGGGACTTGCGCCAATATGGCACAGTGGATGAGCGCGGCCGTGTCACGCGGGGCGCCATTGCCGCACCACAAGGCGGCAGAACGAGACGGCCACCGCAAGCGCCGGCTTCCGCCACGTCAGCGGGAAGCCGCGAAGCGCCGCCCTGACGACAGGGTCCCTGCCATACGCGAAGAACGTACCGACGCCCTTGCGGAAGCATCCCTTCAAGAGAAATGCCGCCCTCAGCATCTCCAGCAGCGAGAACACGCACGAGGCGGCATACTGTCCGGCGAGCCGTCCGCCGGCCTTGGCATCCAGCTCCTTTCGCTTGGCAAGGAGGCGAAGCTTGTTGACGAAGAACTCCTCCCCGCGCATCTTCGACATCATCGACCCGGAGGATGAAAGGCGGTAATCGTAGAAAGGCCGTTCAGGATCAAGCATCGTGGTGCGGCGGCAGGCGAGCAGATATTCGGAAAGGAACATCGCGTCCTCGAAGAGCGACACGGACTCGTCAAAGCGGATCGCGTTCCTGCGTATGAGCTCGCCCCTGAAGCATCCGCCCCAAACGCCCCCCATTACCCGCCTGGACCCAAGCGGCTCGCCATGGTACCACGCCCGCACCTGGTCGAACGAATAGCCGAAGAAGCAAGGCAGCAAAGCCCTGCGTATCGCCTCCTGCCCGTCCACCCGAAAGTCCACCTTCAGCGGCGCCACCGACCGGCGCCCTTCAAACGTCTCGCTGTGCGCGGCCCTGCAGTAGTCGGCGCCTTCATCAACCATCGCCGCGACGGCGAGCGGGAAGAGGTCCGGATCTACCGTGTCGTCGGCATCCACGAAGAAGATGAAGTCGCCGCGCGCCGCGTCAAGCCCGGCGTTGCGCGCGGACGAGACGCCGCTTCCGCCATTCCTGAGCAGCCTGACCCGAGGATCGCGCCTCGACAGCCCCGCGACGACATCCGCCGTGCCGTCATCCGATCCGTCGTCAACGGCCAGCACCTCGATCTCGCGCAGAGGCGACGCAAGTATCCCGGAGATGGCTTCCGCCACCGTATCCGCCGCGTTCCTGCACGGCACGATCACGCTTGCCCTTGGCACGGTCATGTCCCGAACACCTTCCTCCGCATGGACTCCGTCAGTTCGCAGGATGCCTTCCTCGCCTCGATGTAGTCCGTCCCATGGAAGGCCTCGACGCCGATTCGCCCGCGATGGCGAACCGAATATCGGATTGTCGTCGCGCCTACGTCCCACCAAGGCTGGCGCTTGCCGAGGACAGGCGGATCGCTTTCCATGAATACGGTCTCCACGGGGGCGCCGGTGCGCAGCGCGAGATGCGCCGCCCCCCTCTGGAACCTGTGCAGAGGCGCATCCGCCGGGGTGCGCGTGCCCTCCGGGAACACAATCACGTTGACACCATCGGCAAGGTATTGGGCGGCCTTCCCCAACACTTCGACCGGGCCCTCGTTGACGATGAGCGTCTTGCGGGCGATCATGCGAAGGAACGGGTTGCCGCCAACGGCGCCTTTCGTCACGCACACCGAATCCCCGGCAAGCGAGACGAGGATCACGATGTCGATGAGCGAGATGTGGTTCGAGACTATCACCGATCCGCGGAAAGACCCGAACGCCGCCCGGTCCGCGTCGGACACTTCCACCACGAAAAGGCGCGTCGCCCTGGCCGCCCATACGAAGAACCGGAACTGCACCCTAAGCATGGCCCGCATCGTGGGCTTCGGCAAAGGCAGGCACAGCGCTGCCGAGAACAGGAGCCCGCCGATGCCGAACACCAGGAAGAATGCCGAGCACAGAAGCGTTCGCAGGAACCTCACCGCAATCCTTCCGTCTGGGGCGACCCCGCAAGCAGCATCGCGATCGAATGGGCCTCGACCGGCTTTCCGAATGACGGCAGATAGTCTTCGGGCGTAGCCTCCTCGGCATATACGTACAGGACGTGCGAAGCGCCTGCCGCAAGCTGGGCCTTGGCCTCGAGGAGCCCCATCTCATAGGACCTGTCCCGCGCCGATATCGCGGTGTACGGGGCCTTGTTCCCCGTGAACAGGGACCATGCGCCCGGGGCGGCATTGTGCACAGACGAAGAGAAGCCGGCCGGGGACATCTCGCCCTCGAAGTGCATCTGCCGCATGAGCCTGCACGTCACGCCAATCTCGCCCCAGCGGGACGAGAACACGACAGGCACCTCGTTGGCTTTGGGAAGGCCGTCGCAGGCCCCCTCTTCGCAATGGAACGCCTTCCATGCCACATGCAGGGCCGCGCGCTCAACCGCAGTGAGCCTGCGCCGCTCAAGCATGGGGAGGAACGAGACGTCCGGCCTCGCGCCATCGCGCCCCGATCTCCACTCGACCTGCCGAAGCACCTTGATTCCGGCATCGCCACCAATATCAGCCATAATGTTCACCGTACGAGGAATGGATCGCAATTCAGCCCGAAAAGCACCTTCCGCAAGTCCGCCCGGCACTCGAGATCCGGCTCCGGAAGCAGAAGCACCGCGGCCAGTTCGACGCCATCCTTGCTGTTCCATGGGATCTTCACGTCAACGTGATCTGCTTCAGGGAAGTCGAGCGTCCTGATGATCCATCCGGAAAACGTCGTCTGCCCATACTGCTTCCCGATGAGGTTCACGGTATCCCACTTCCATCTCGCACGCTCACCCTTGTGCGCGTAGTTGGCCTTGAGGTAATCCTCGTTGCCGTTGATGTATCTCGCCACCGTGAACGACTTATCGCCCCCATTCCCGTCCGGGGTGGGGTTCACGATGTCCACGGAGCATTGCCTGCTTTCGGGATGGCTCGCAAAACGCGCCAGGGCAAATACGGCATACTTCCCCGCCGGGAGCCTCGGGAACGGGAACGTCGCGACGCCGGAGCCAGACGTGAACCATATGCGATCCTGGACGGAGCCGGCGTCTGCCGCCTTGAGCTCCGCGCCGGGCTTCAGCACGGCATCCTTGGACATCAGAAGCCGGGCATTCGGCGAGACAATCACGGTGAGCCGCTTCACAGACCCATGATCGGATATCTCCACGCCGGCGACAGTCGGGAATTCGGAACGCTTCGGCGCGGCGGGATCGCCGCTCGCATACCAGGCCTCAAGGTCGTCGCCGCGCCTCATCGCAAGCGGCCTGGCGGCATCGTACGCAAGCGTCAGCTTGCCGCCCGACAGCGACGCCTTCAGCCTGCCGAAGCACTTCACCTTCGCGTCCTCCGAAACGCCAGACACGTCGAGCGTCAACGGCGCGGACGGATCGACAAGCGTCAGCTGGCGTTCCCTGCCCGGTATGGTCCCCGAATACGCGCCACCCGATATGACGATCTCTTTGGATGGCTCAGACCACGCGACCGTCACCTTCGCGTTCACGCCCCGCTCGGCCTTGAACGTAAGCTCGTTGTCCCCGGCCTCAACCCAACCCGGATATGTGCGCGGATTCACCTCCCCGTCCGTGCGGGCAAGGAGCCGCGCCACGTCGGCAAGGGGAGCCTTTACCCTGAGCAGATAGTCGTGCCGGCCCTTCACGCGATACTCAAGGCGGCTCACGCCATCCTTGCCCATGGGTATTGGACGGAACGTCTTTCCGAAATCGGTGGACAGCTCAAGGCCGATGGCGCTCCCATCCTTGCGCCAGGCGGCATATTCGCCCCACACGATCGGGTAGCAGCAGCGCACCCGGTAGCAGAACGAATCGGGCCCGACGCGCTCAAGCGCAGGGCTCTTCTCCGACGGCACCCCGTCGAAGGTTATCACGCCGGTAGAGTAGTGCGGGAATATGCGGTCGATCCGCTTGGTCCAGCTCTTGCTCTCGTCGGCGCCCGCCACCGCAGCGAAGTTGTATTCGTCAAGGCTAAGCCCCGCACTGCCGTGCGCGCCTGACTTGCGCCACGTCTGGAGGTTGTTCATCCTGCCGTTGTTGGAGTACCACACGCGGAACCGTTCGCCGGGGTTTAGGGTCATCGCTACGCGCTCCTGGTACGAAGGGTCCTGCACCCAGTGCCCGCAGGTGGACTTGCGTATGAAGTGGTCGGACTCCGAACCGATCCGGTTGAATATCCCGGGCTGATCGCCGGCCTCCTTGAGGTACGAGGCCGTCTCGTTGTCCATCGCGGGGAAGAACTTCTGCGCGGAAAGGTCGTAGATGTGGTTCTTCCCGTCGAAGAACACCTCCTCGAAGCTGTGCCCGTAGCCGCCGGTCTGCGCCGCGGGGCACCTCGCGACTGTCGCGAACAGGTTTGCGGTGAGGTTGTTCAGCGGCCCGCACTCGAATCCGCAGTAGCTGTTCAGCATTATCATCGCCTCATAGCACGCGGAATGCGGCGCATCCGCTCCGGCCGAGAAGCAAAGCTGGTGGTTCATGAAGTAATCCGAAGCGGACAGCACGTACTGGAACACCCTGTTCGCCTTGTCCTTGTCGGACATGTCGCATAGCGCCAGCGAGTCCGCGAGATCCCCGAATGACCGGGGGTCGAGCCTGCCCTTCCCGACGAGTATCGGGTACAGGATCTGATCCGACTTGGACGTGTTCTCGAACTCCACCCATTCGGGATAGGCCGTCTCCCCGCACGAGAGCTGCATCTTGTCCCCCGCCGCAAGCGTGGCGGTCTTGGTGAGCAGCTTCCTCGCCGAACGGTACTCCGAGACCTTCGGCATGACCGGATAGTTTATTATGTCCAGCACCTTTGCGGGGTCGTTCTCCGGAAGGTTCTCGGCCGGGTAGTACTGCATCGGCTTGCCGTCAATCACAAGCTTGTGTTCCACGCGATCCACGAGGGAAAGGATCGATGCGGGGATGAATCCGAACCCTCCCCCGGAAACGCCATCGAAGGAGCGGTCGAACGTAAACAGCGCCCGCGTGTCGGAGTCCACCTTGAATTCCTTCGACGGGACGAAATCGCCGCCGTACCTGCATCCCGAAGACACCCTGAGATTGTCTGCGCATCCCTCAAACAGCGGCCAATCCTTCGACACTTCGCTGCGCAGACGCGTCGAAACGCACGAGGAGCCAAGGTAGAACTCCATCGCCCAGAGGTCGTTTACGTTCCTGATGCTTTCGTCGCCTATCGGTATTGCCTCGTATTCGGGTATTGGCAGCGAAGCCTTGAGCGAACCGTTTACGAACACCTGCGCCACGCCTTTGGGCTTCCACTGCAGCGCGACGTGGGACCAGACCGCATCGGGGATCTCGAATTCCCTTCCCTTCCATGTCTTGCCGTACGAGTGTCCGTTCCAGTCCTTCATGTCCAGCGAAAGCGACTTCTCGTCGGGACGGTACCTGAGCTGCATCATCACGCCCTGCCCCTGAAGCAGCTGCGCCGCCCGATATCCCTGATACGCCTCGAACAGCGCCACGGGACGGGGTTTAGACCCCTTCGCCTTTCCGCTGGACCCGACTGCCGCCCAATCGGGCCTGAACCACGCCTCCACGGTGCCGGCCCCGGCGGGGAAATACCTGGCGGACTCATCCCGGAACTGCACCGATTCCGTCCAGGCGCCGCGTGACGCAAGCTGATAGAACATCGCCTTGCCGTCCTTGCCGCCCAGGCGCATGGACGTGTCGCCGGGCTTTCCGCTTACACCGTCGCCGAAGAACGAATCGTTCCACTTCGGGAACGGCAGACGTTCCGCCGGGCGTACCGCGAGGCGCGTGACCTCGAGCGACGGCAGGCACACGGACCTGTCGGATATCTTCTGCCCATAATCGTCATGCGTCGCCCCAAGCGTACGGAGCTCGAGTTCGACCATCAGCTTTTTCGCCTCCGGGTGTATGCGCCCCTCATCGCGATACGTGGCGAGCTTCTGCGGCGGACGCATATGGGAAGTCCAGCGCACATCCGCCACAGACTCCGGCAATGCGTTCCCCTTTGCGTCAAGCTGCCGTATGTGCGCATTGCCGCCCCACACCAGCTTCGCGGCGCTCCTGAGATCCATCTCCTGCATGACCGGCATCCCGGCAAGGCCTTCAGGCACATCCACGGTGTACCTGGCATACCGTCCGCCGGGTTTGACATCCGTCCCGCGGAAGCATATGCCGCCATCGATCACGGAGGCGCGAATGCCGCCGCCAAGACGCCATTTCCCGATGTTCGACGGATCCAGCGCCCCTGCGAAGAGGTTGTCGATCTTCGATGAGTCGCACAGCGGCTTGCCGCGCTTCTCCGTTTCGCAGACGAGCGATCTCGTGCCGCGTGGGACGCTGAAGCGGAGCGCGACCGAGCCAGGGGCCTTGCCGGCGAACCGATCCACCTTCAGATGGTTTCCGTCGGCCTTGACCCTGAACGATTCCGCCCCGACCCTTGAAGGAAGGATCTCCACCTCATACGGCACGTCGGTGCGGTATGAGGCATTCCACTCAAGCGGAAACGTGGCGCACGAAGCGGCTGACGCAGCCACCGCCATCAGGCCTGCAAGCAGGGATCTCATGTCAATTCCTCCATGGAAAACCATTCTGGGTCTGCGATTATACCATACTTCTACTTGCGCCCGTCGTTTTTGAAGAAGTCGTAGAACTGGTACCACTGCTCCGGATGCGCCTGCACTTCCGCCTCAAGGAAACACACGTAGCCGTCAAGCAAGGCCTCCGTGCCGGAATCTCTCGCGGCGGACCGGCATCCGAGCTTGGCCACGTGCACCTCGTAGCCGTTCCACCCCGTGCGCACGCAGGTTATCCCGAATATCGGCGAATCCATCAATTCCGCGAACCGAAACGCGCCCTTGGGCCAAAGGCATTCACGTCCAAGGAACCTGTGGCGCAAGACGCTTTTCGACCCGGCGCTCGTGCGGTCTCCGGCCATCATCACCAGCTCGCCCCTCGCGATCGCCTCCTGCATCGATACTGCCGTCTCCACGCCGATATCCTCCACGGCGTGCAGTTCGATCCTGGAGCGGTCGAAATGCCTCATGAATACCTCCGTGAAGATCGCATCGTGTCCCATCTGCTGAAAGGCGTGGACCCTGGGCACGCGCATTGGCGAGGCCACGCCACACCCGGCGGCCTTGCGTCCCT
>CAVFWS010000006.1:23266-29661 GCA_963626295.1 Clostridium sp. CAG:138 | reverse complement strand
GCGGGGAGCACCCCGATTACGCCAAGATGGGAGCATAGCACGAACGCCCCCTTCCCCGAATCGATGACTTCGCGGAAGCTGCGCCACCCCTCGTCGTCCCGTACCGCCATCCCGGGAAGGCTCTTCTTCAGCGTGCCGGCATCCGTCTTGTCCATCAACCCCCAGGCAAAGCCAAGGATGTGCCGGAAGAGACGCCAGGCTGTTGGGCGCACCTGCCTGCCCGCATGTTCCGACAGCACAGCGTAGAAGCGTCTCAACGACAGTCGGGCCGGCCTTGCGCACACGAATATCACGGGCATCGCGAAGAGGAATATGAGCTTCTGGAAAGCCTTGCCGAAACAGGCGTAGGCCCACCACATGAACTGCATCCAGAACCGGGATGCGCACTGCTCGCGCTGCTCATGCCACGGCTGTGTGCCTGACGCCGCGCCATCGGCGCTCCCGCCGGCCATCGCCGGATTGTGCAGTCCATCGCCGCATCGCCCGTCCGTGCGGAACAGGGCGCTGGACAACCCGGCGCACATCTTGGACGCGAGATATGATGCCGCAAGGCCAAAGGCGAGCGTAATCCCCATCAGCCGCGTCACCGCGAAATCGGTGAACCCAAGCAGGCCGAACCCCACGAGGCTCGTAAGGAAAGAATACCGTATGGCGCTTGCCGTGCGCCTGTCTGCGCCATGCCACCTGAACACGGAATAGTCCAGCCCCAGTCCGACGAACAGGAAGAAGCATATCCTCGCGAAGAAATTGAAGGACTCCCCCATGCAGCGGAGAAGCCCGTCCGTGGCGAAATACGCGGCCGCGACCGGAATGACGAAATCAATGCACCCCTTTCCGAATGCGAAAGCCAGCGCCACGAAAAGGACCGCAAGCGACAGCGCGAGAAGACGATCCGTCTCGTCCAGCCATTGGCCGAAAAGCGACTCTATCGCCCCCTTCGGATCAAAGGCGGAACAGGCGTCCGGCGGCCTGATCAGCGACTTCGGGAGTCCTGTCATGGCGCAATACCGCGCCCCTTCCGCCTCATACAGCTTCGCCACGAGCCTGGCGTTCCCGCGCTGTTCGCCGCCGCTCGGGATGAATCCTACGCCACCCGTCATGCCGGAGGCGATGCGTTCCCCCTCGACCATGTACTTGTCCGGACGGTAGAATCTCGATATGTCCACAGGGCCTGATGCCCTGATGAATCCGCACCTTACGCCGACAATCCCCACCGCATGCGGCAACAGCGCCATGGCCACTACAGCGGCAAGCCTGGCCAGCGCGCGGCGACGCGAGTTCGTCTCGCCGCAATCTTCCGGGGTGTCGAGGGCGCGACGTGGCCCGCCAATGCCCGCCGGACGAAGGAACAGACTGGCGGCCACATATGCCGTCGCCAGCCCCGCCACCGTGAACAGGGCCATCTGCCTCATCGCACCAACGTCGGAAAGCATCAGCGGGACAAAGCATGCCGCCGTGCTGAGGAACGAGATGGCGAGGGGCTTCGCTATCGACCTCCTCGCGGCGAGCGAATGGTACACGTAGTCCACGCTCAGCCCAATCAGGGTCGTGCCAAACACGAACGTGACCACGTGCGGCCGGCCGAAGACGGCGAACAGCATTGCCGTGGATACGCAGAACGACGAGAGAAGGATGCACAAGAGGGCGGGGGCGAACCTGAACGAGCGCGTAAGCGCCCATCCGAACAACGCAACGCACACGAGCGATATCACCGACAAGACATTAACCTCGCGCCTTGACCGTTCCGAGGCCATGGCGGCATGGAACGGGGCGCCGGCGCAACGCACGTCATCGCACCCTTTCACCGCCCTGAGGGCAAGACCGGCTTGCGCCGGGGAAAGGCGCGCGTTCACCGCCACCCATTCGCCATTCCGGGAGCCCGCTTCCATCGCATAGTCTGTGAAAAGGAGGAACGGATCGGCATCAATCGGAAGGACAGGCGGCATTGGCGAGAAAAGGCGGGCCACCGCCGCGTCGCGCACTGCCGCGTATTTCCCTTCCTCAAGCAGCCTTTTCGTTGACGGCGACAGAAACCCCGGCGCGTACGGTGCGATGGCCTTCAGCGCATCTGAAAAGCCTGCGGACTGCCCTGACGGGCGGAGCAATTCCGACAGCCCAAGCGACTCAAGGCGCACCCGCGCAGAATCCTCCGAATCTGCCCTCACAAGGAAACGTCCGAGCGACGACATCGCCGATGAGGCCGCCATCAGTCCGCTTGACGAAGATCCGGCGAGCGCAAGAAGGTCGCTCTCCACGCCATTGCGAGCCGTGAAGAGCAGGCTTCCGCCCGCCGCCATCACGGCGGCGACAAACACCGTCCTCAGGATGCGCAAGGTCATGGCGCTCACAGCTTAAGCTCGATCTCCAGCCTGTCGCCATTCCTGAAAAGCACGGTCAGCGACCGGGGGATGTCGATTCCGTCCGAGGAAACCAGCGGACTTTCCCTTGGGACATCCACCCTTTCCACAAATTCCTTCATCTCCTTGATCCTGAATATCTGCGTGACATCCTCGATGCGCATCTTCAGATCATGCCGGGACGTCCTGCCACCGACAGTGAACGTGTAGTTCGTGGGCGTTGCCACGAACACGGATGGCAATGGGCGCAGCGTGTTCCAGACGAAAGACCGTCCCTTCTCGAACGACCACGTACCCTCGCTCGTCAAGGTGACGTCCACATCCCGCAATACCTTCCTCTGGACAAACGATCCCTTCACAGGCCCCTCGTCCCCGGCGCACAAGGCGCCCCAGGCCATCGTTGCGCAGAATAACGCAATCCCCTTCACTGCCTCAACCTCCTTGATTTCCCGCAATTATACCACACCTGCAGCCTGCCCGCTAAATCATCATTTGCGATTTTTCTTCTCCATTTCTACACTTCTACACGGCTAAAACCTAAATCCCCCAATGCCTAAATCTTCAAATGCAATCGCAAATCGTAAATCGCAAATCGCAAATCCTCCACTGCTACCCTCTGCCCCTATGCAGCACGAACCCCATGGATATGATTGCAGCGAATCCGAGGAAACTCAAAGCGTCCGGCACTTGCCCAAACGCCAGGAAGCCAAGCGCCGCCGCAAATACTATGCCCATGTAGTCATACACCGCGATCTGCCGGGGCTCCGCGAAACGATATGCCCACGTTATGCCGAACTGCCCTATGGCGGCGCCGGCGCCGGCGCCAAGCAAAGCGGCCAACTGCATGGGGTTCATCGGGACACAGCCCAAAAGCAGGAACGGAAGGCTGGCCGCACACGAAAACACGGAGAAGAAAAGTATTATGAACGCGCCATCGACGCCAGCCTTGCCCAGCTTGTGCAGGAAGGCATATGCGGCGCCGGCGAAGAATCCGCTCGCCAGCCCTATGAAAGCCGCGCCCGAAAAGGCGCCTTCCGCACCGGGCTTCACCACAAGCAGCGCACCGGCGAATGCCACGGCCACGCAAAGCGACTGGCGCAACGTGATGCGTTCGCCGACGAGGGCCCAGCTCAAAAGCAGCGTGAAGAAGGGCGCAGTCTTGTTCAGGGCCATCGCGTCCCCAACCGGGATGTGGGAAATCGCGTAGAAGTTCGCGAATATGCCGCATGTCCCCGACAATGCCCTCAGGAACAAATCGGCCCAATCCTTGCCTCGGCAAGGCATCGCCCTCCTGAGATCCATTGCGTCCCTGCGCCTGAAGAATACCCATGCCGCAATGGCCGCAGCGACAATGTTCCTGAAAAACGCCTTTTGGGGAGCGGGCAGAGGACTGCCGCCGCAACCGTCCGCGAGGCGGACGAACATCGCCATCAGCGCAAAGCCGAACGCGCTGAGAAGGATGCAGGCTACGCCTTTGCGGACGGAACTGGTGGCACCGCACATCGCCGCAGCATTCAGGATTCCTTCACGGTTCCCTTGAGGACCGCGATGAAGGCGCTTTGCGGGACATTGACGTGGCCGAACTCCTTCATCCGCGCCTTGCCGCGCTTCTGCTTCTCCAGCACCTTCATCTTGCGCGTCACGTCGCCGCCGTAGAGCTTCGCGAGCACGTCCTTGCGGAATGGGCGTATGTCCTCGCGGGCGATGATTTCCTTGCCGATCGCGGCCTGCACGGGGATCTTGAACTGGTGCGGAGGTATCGTATCAGCAAGGGCCTTGCACATCTGCGCTCCGCGGGCCCTCGCCTTGCTCCTGTGCACCATCGTCGCGAATGCGTCGACGGTCTCGCCGTTAAGCAGGATATCCATCTTCACGATGTCGCTTTCCTGGTATCCGGCCGGCTCGTAGTCCATGGACGCATACCCGTGCGAGACGCTTTTGAGCGTATCGTGGAAGTCGAGCAGTATCTCGTTCAGGGGCAGCATGCAGTGCAGCATCACGCGCTTGGCGTCCATCGTCTCCGTCCCCTCCACCATGCCGCGGCGATCCATGACTATGCGCATCACGTCCCCTATGGATTCGGACGGCGTGATTATGCGGGCCTTCAGGATCGGCTCCGATATCGAATCGTATGCGCTCGGGTCCGGCATCTGGAGCGGATTGTCGAGATCCTTGACCGTGCCGTCTCGCAGCTTCAGCTTGTAGACGACCCCGGGGCTTGTCGATATTATGTCCAGCCCGAACTCGCGGCGCAGCCGCTCCTGTACGATCTCCATGTGCAGGAGCCCGAGGAATCCGCAGCGGAATCCGAATCCGAGGGCAAGGGACGATTCGTGGTGGAACGTGAACGCGGAGTCGTTCAGGTGCAGCTTCTCCAAGCCCTGCTCCACCTTCGGGAACTCGTCCGTGGACATCGGGTATATCCCGCAGAACACGGTCGGATGTATGTCGTGGAAGCCCGGAAGCGGCTCCGTCGCGCCAAGCCTCGACGTGGTGACGGTATCGCCGATCTTGATTTCGCTCGGATCCTTCACCGTCCCCACAAGGTATCCTACCTGTCCGGCGGAAAGCTGCGCCACGGGCTTCTTCGTCGGCGAGAATATGCCTGTCTCGTGGATCGTAGTTGTGACGCCAGACGCCATGAACGTGACACTCTGCCCCGCCTTGACCGTCCCGTCCACGACGCGCACGTACGTGATCACGCCGCGGAACTCGTCGAACACGGAATCGAACACAAGCGCGCGCAGCGGCGCATCGCCCCCCTCGGTGACCGGCGGCGGAATGCGCTTCACGATCGCCTCAAGCACTTCCGGGCATCCGACACCTGTCTTTGCCGACACCAGAAGGGGGTCGTCCATCGGTATCGCGAGTATGTCCTCCACCTCGCGGCATACCTCGGGGACGTTCGCGCCGGGAAGATCCACCTTGTTCAGCACCGGCACTATCTCAAGCTTCGCGTCCTGGGCGAAGTAGGTGTTGGCGACGGTCTGCGCCTCGACCCCCTGCGCCGCGTCCACGACGAGAAGAGCCCCCTCGCACGCGCCCATCGAGCGGGATACCTCGTAGGCGAAGTCCACGTGCCCCGGCGTATCGAGCAGGTTGAAGAGATACGTCTTGCCGTCCTTCGCCACGTACTCCATCGATACCGGATGGCTCTTGATGGTTATCCCGCGTTCGCGCTCGAGATCCATCGCGTCAAGGGTCTGTTCCTTGAGTTCGCGCGCGCTGACGGCATGCGTCAATTCAAGTATGCGGTCGGACAGCGTCGTCTTTCCGTGGTCTACGTGGGCTATTATGCAGAAGTTGCGTATGTTGTCGAGGGTCTTTGCCATTTGGGTGCGGATTATAGCAAAATCGGATGGGGCTGTGGGAGTCGCCAAGCCTCATGCCTTCCCGACCTTCATTGGCCTCATTCCAGCGGCGCGCACATCACCCCAGCCGCCACCAGCCGGTCGCGGTGCGCTTTCATGCGACGGAGGAAATCGCCGAAGCCGGGCTTCGCCGAGCCGAGCCAAAGCGATTCGGCTATCGCACAGGCGCGCGGCCATGTCTTCCATTCGAAATCATGGAGGTTGGGGACGGCCTCGCCCCAGACGCTCGCCTGGCCGCCAAGGATGCGCGCGCGATCCGGCTCCGGGATGCCGTCGGCGGGATCGAACGAATAGGCCGTCTTCAGCGTGATCAGCGGCCCCGTCGGACTGTAGTAGGAATGGGGATCGCCGGAGGGGAACTGCCGTCTCGAAAGGTAGCACTGCGCATTCGGCGTCAGAACCATCTCGTGTCCTCGCCGCAGGGCTTCCCGGACCGGAACATACCCGGTCCCCGCCCCATCCTCCTGCGAACGCCGCCAGGTCATGCCTATCGTCGAGCGCGGCACGTCGCCGGAGAGAACCTCGTCCCAGCCGACCGCCCGCCGTCCCCTCGATTCCAGGTGGCGGACAACCTGCGACACGATCCATCCCTGAAGGCCGTTCTCGTCGCCAAGCCCCTCTTCGCGAACACGGCGACGGCATTTCTCGCACGCCTTCCACCGAACGC
>CAVFWS010000006.1:16131-23256 GCA_963626295.1 Clostridium sp. CAG:138 | reverse complement strand
CGCGGGCACTCATCGCCGCCTATGTGGATGTAGGGGGCGTCCGGGAAGATGTCGCAGACTTCGTCAAGGATGTCTTTCATGAGGCGCAGCGTCTCGTCGTTGCCGACGCACAGCACCTCCTCGTCGATCGACCACGCGATGCGCGGCACGCGCGGGAGGTCCCCACGGCAGGAAAGCTCCGGATGCGCCGCCAGCAGGGCGCGCACATGACCCGGCATCTCGATTTCGGGGATGACCGTGACGTGACGTGCCTTCGCGTGGGACAGTATCTCCTCGACATCCTTGCGCGAGTAGAAGAAGGGCCCGTACCGTTCGCCGTCGTACTCGAACGAAATCTCCCCCGTCGGCGGCAGCCAGCGCGCGTGCGTCCCGTACTTCACGGACTGAGGCCGGACAGCGCCGTAACGGACAAGCTCCGGATGGCGGCCCAGGTCAAGCCGCCACCCCTGGTCGTCGGTAAGGTGCCAGTGGAGGACGTTTAGCTTGTGCTGCGCCATCTGGTCCAGGATGCGCTTGACCGCTGTCTTGCCGAGGAAGAAACGCGCCTCATCGATCATGAGTCCCCGCCAGCGGTACTGCGGGCTGTCGCGGATCTCGCAGCACGGGATCGCCACGGCGTTTGTCGAGACGGGTTCGGCCAGCTGGCGCAAGGTCTCCCGCGCATAGAAGAGCCCCGCCGCATCCGCCGCCGCAATCCGAATGGATTCGGGCGTCACCGCAAGGCGATACCCTTCCTGCGGCAGCGACGCATCGATCGTCTCCGCGATCGGGGCGGCGGCAAGGCATGCTCCCTTCAGGTCATAGTCGTAGAAATGCGCCGCGTCCGTCACCCGCGCGACCTCAACCCGGCAGACCCCTTCACGCGGCCGGCAGTCCTGTGGCGCGGGAACGAGGGAGATTTCCGCGCCATTCGCCCCGAACGAGACGGCAATGGCCGCCGCCCGTGCCACCATGGCCCTTCTGCAGGGTAGCGCTTTCCCTTTGTCACGGCCTTGTTCCTTCCTTGGTTCCTTGGAGTTTTTTGGCCATCGCGCGAATCCTGCAAACCATGTCGTGTCGGATACGCGGTCTTGTCGCAGTCGCGACATCAGCCGAGTGATATCTTGTCCGTGGTGTATACCAGACGGTAGTCCGGGTGCCTCCACAGGTACGAGGCCGGCAGGAACGGCGTTGGCGCAGGCCTGGCGAAGATCGCCCTGAGCGGCGCCTCCTGTTCCGCGAAGCACGCGAGGAGCAGGCATTTCTTCGCCGCAAGGATCGGAGCCATGCCCATCGTGGCCGCATACTTTGGCATGAGGCTCTCGTCTCCGCCCGCCGTGAGGCGCGTGTTCTGGTCTATCGTCGCCCTTGAAAGCGGCAGCACACGCGTTGGGAGCGCACCGAACGCCTCCACCGATATCTCGCCATCGCCCATCGGCTCGTTGAAGGCGATGTGCCCGTTGAAGCCGATGCCCAGCAGCTGCAGGTCGAGACCGCCCGCCGCCGCGATCGCCGGGTCGTACTTCTCCGGCGCGGACGGATCGGGGAAGTGCGCGTTCCCCTCGCGGAACCCGAGCGCCGGATCCAGCCTCGAGAAGAACGTCTCGTGCATGTACTTCCAGTATGAGAGCGGATGGTCGTGCGGGACCGGCGTGTGGCCGTCGATCGCATACTCGTCGAGATTCCAAGTGGAGAGGAGAGACAGGTCGGCCCGTGCGCGGTTGAGCTTGTCCGCCAGTTCCGCATAGAGGCCGATCATCGTGTTTCCCGTCGCCAGGCCGAGATTGTACCGTTCGCCCTTGCATAGCCGCTTCATGGCGTCCGCGAAGATTATGGACGCCCCTACGGAACTCATCGCCCCGTAGTCCCTTACCGTTTCAGTCAGCATGATATTCCCGAACCCTTTCTCCTGGATGCTACAGCCCCGCAAGTTCCCATCCGGCGCGGTAAGGCACCGTCAGGGCATTGTCCGCCGCCGCGTTCCCGAACGACCGCCTCTTCGCGTCCCACGCAAGGCGCGTCCCGGACGGCATGCGCTCGCACGTCTCGCCCATGAGGATCGCGTCCATCATGTATGTGGACCACGCGAAGTCCGTGGACGCCCTTCTGCCTTCGAGACAGCAGTCCACGTACTCATGGTAGTGCGACGGCGCCTGCGGCAGCCTTGGCGCCGCCATCGGTCTGCCGTCGTTGCGGACGATCGCGGCGGCAAGCGCGCCATGCG
Organism: Clostridium sp. CAG:138; assembly: GCA_963626295.1. GTDB lineage: Bacteria > Verrucomicrobiota > Kiritimatiellia > RFP12 > UBA1067 > UBA1731. Next base: position 21,053 of record CAVFWS010000006.1, on the reverse strand, counting down.
GCTGGAGTATCCACCCGTCGCGGCACTTTACGGCCTTGCCCTCGTGCGGACGCGATCCGAACTGGGACTTCGCGTAAAGCCCGTCTATCTCCTTCGGCGGCAGGAATCTCTCCGGCGCGCGGGCATCGGCCACGGCGCAGCCGTCGAACCACTCCATCTCGAACGGGCGTCCGCCAGACGCCGGTACGCCGGGGAAGCGCCAGACGAGGTGCGCGGCCGTCGGCCACACGACATCCCTGACGCAATCCTCGGCGTCCGTGATCTGTTCGGACCACACGTCCGTCGGCGCGAGCGTGCCGAGTCCCATGCCGCGCCACACGGCGCTCATCAGGTGCGTGGCGGTGTCGCCGACCCATCCGCCGCCGAAGTCATGCCATATGCGCCACAGGAGCGGATGGTAAACGTCCGGGGCGTATGGGCGATCCCTCGCCACGCCGAGCCAGAGGTTCCAGTTGAGCGTGTCCGGGGCATTTTGCGGCCTGGGCGCCAGGCGGCGGCGACGGGACAGGCCCTTGCGGGTGGAATGCAGATACACCTTCTCCACCGGACCGAGCGCCTGGGTGCGGATCAGCTCTGCGGTCTGGCGATCCGAAAGGAGCGCATTGAACTGTGCGCCCATCTGCGTCACCACGCCGGAGCCCTTCGCCAGATCGCGAAGGTACTCGCACTCCCGGAGCGTCTTGCAGAGCGGCTTCTGGAGATATACGTTGAGTCCTCGGCGCATGGCGGCATCGGCGCACACGACGTGGTTGTGGTCCGGGATCGAGATGTTTACGGAATCGATCCTACCCTCTTCGGCGATGAACATCTCGCGCCAGTCGCGGTACACGCGGGCGTTCGGAAACCACTTCTTGGCATACGCGAGATAGTTCGTGTCAACGTCGCACAGCGCGGCTATCTCGATATTCGGATGCGTCATGAGTTCCTGCCAGTCGTCGCGCCCCTTGTTGCCCACACCTATGCAGGCATGGCGAAGAACCCCGTTGGGGCTTCTCTTGGAGGTGATGGCCGGGAATCCGGCGCATCCGGCAAGGCCGCAAAGGCCGGCCGTGCCCGTCAATCCGAAGAACTGTCTGCGATTCATGCCCGTATTCATTACCTGATCTCCTTTACCTTGATGTACTTGAAATGCGCGGCCTTGCCGCCGTGGATGCCCTGGAGCGCAATGCGCCCATGCATCGGTATCGTACCGAGCGCGGGGAAGCCCTCGTGCCATTTCGGAACGCGGGTGCCGTCCGGGTTCACGAGGCCATCCTTCCATTCGGACAGGTCCGCATTCACTACCTCCTCGCCGTTCACGACGATGCGGATGTTCTGTCCCATGCACCAGCAGGTGATGCGGTTGAGTTCGCCGGCAGGCCTGGACGCGATCTTCGCAGGTGCGCACCTGCCATATATCGCCCCGGTGAACTGGTACGGCACCTCGTTCGTGTACATCGGGTGATGGTCATCGAGGATCTGCACCTCGAACTTGTGCGTGGGATGCTTCGTGTCGTACAGGAATATCCCGCTGTTCGCGGTCGGGTCCATCACGTATCCGACGTCAAGGATGAAGTTCCTGTAGTCCCGCTTCGAGAAAAGCGTCTCCTTCGTCCCGGGGGTAAGGCGCCCATCCTTGTCCCAGGCCCATCCGGGCTCAGAGCATTCGGCATTCGAGAGGTCGCGGCTGAACACATCCTCCCACCCTGACGAATCAGGATGCTGCGACGTCCGCAAGGACGCGCACCCGGCAAAGGCCAGCACGACCATGGACAATCCGACACCTGCGTTTCCCATCTTGATTTCCTTTCCGTTCCTCTATTTGTCACTGTTTTCTTGTCTCGCTGTGGCGGCGGAGCCCTCGCCGTCGTGCGGCGATTTCATCGAAATCGCCCTACCAGATTTCAAAATTCTTAACTCCTCAAATGCAATCGCAAATCGAAAAATCATAAATCGTAAATCGAGAATCCTCCTCCCTACCCACTACCGGTCGATCCTCCGACAACGAGTGAAGCAGTGAGGCTTATGCTGCGCGGCTCTGCATCGGGACGCTTCGCCCGCGCAAGCAGCGTCTCAAAGGCCACCCTCCCGATCTCCGCGCACGGCGCGTGCATCGTGGTGAGCCTCGGCGTCACTATGCGAGCGTAATTCACATCGTCAAAGCCCGCCAACTGCAAGTCTTGCGGCACACGGATGCTGCCAATCCCGTTCAGCGTCGCCAAAAGCGATGCCGCCACCCTGTCGTTGCATGCGATGACCGCATCCGGACGGGACTTGCGGAGCATCTTCCTCACGCATTCGCAATCGGCTGGATCACCCTCTACGGCAATCGTCCGAAGATGCGCCTCCGCCAAGGCCGCCCGATATCCGCGCATCCGGCTGTCGAAGCTCGCGCACCCGTGCTCGACGCCGAAAAAGGCGATGCGCTTCGCGCCGCATTGGACGAGATGTCGGGCAAGCCGATATCCGGAGTCCATGTCATCTATGCCGACCACATCCCATTTGCTGCGCTTCGGATACTCTTCGCAGTCGCAGTCCGTAAGCAGCGCCGGTATCTTCGCCTTGTCGAAGGCCGCAAGGACTGCCCTGTTTACGCTGTCGGCGTCGCTCTCGCCGGCGAGGAGATGGAAGATCACCCCAAGGACCCGCTGCTCGACGAGGCTTTTCGCTATGCGCCTTGCCTCCGCCACGCGATCCCCCGCCTCGATTGCAAGGAGGTCGGCCAGTATTATGGAATAATCACCTTCTTGTGCAAGCCGGGTGATCTCATGGCAGATTGGCGGGAATATCTCGCCCCTCGAAATGGGAATGATGAGCCCGATCTTCCGCGAGACGCCTTGGCTCGTCACGAAGGTGCCGCTCCCCTGCCTTTGGGCGAGAAGCCCCCTGCTGGCCAGTTCAACGACGGCCCGGTATACCGTGGATCGCGTCAGCCCAAACCGCATAACAAGTGCCCGTACGCTTGGGAACGGACGGCCGGAATCGTACCGGCCCTCCATTATCTCGCGCTTGAGCGTTGAGAATAGCTGTCTGTACTTTGCGCTGTTCACGATGGTATCCGCCAACTCATGCCGAATACTATAGCACAGGACGCACCGCCGCCGCCACTCAATTCTTCACTGTTCCAGACACTTTTTCCGGATGGTGGCCATGCTCGCGCGCGCATGGCTTTTCATGATGGCTTTCCGGCCGGTCCGCCTGATTCATCTGGACACAGTTGACCGTCGATGGCGGCGGATAGTTCCATTGGCAGCCTCCACATCCCGACATTGCCGCGACAGGGGATGGTCGTGGGCAGACGGCGGATGTTTGATAGGAGCCACCAGTTGGAATAGCCCTCGTTCCAGATGCGGCATTCGCGGGCGATGGCCGTGTTGCAGGGGATGTGGCATATTGCATCGTAATCCATCGTGGCGACAATGCAACCTGACCACGATTTCACCTCGTCCCATTTGAGGAGATGCGAAGGCACGGATGGGGCGCAATGTTCCGCCATCCAAGCGACAAGGCTCTCGTATTCCTTCCGGCAGAACTTCCTCGAGACGCTCATCGCGCAACGCCCCCTCGCCGGAACCGGCAGACAGCTGCGGTTCTCCACGCGCTTCAGCCCCGACATGATCAGGACGGCGTATGCCCCGGTGCAGGTAAAGGCGTTGACGATCATTTGCCGTATTTCCTGATTTTCAACAGTTCTGGTTTCACCGTCAAGCCGTCCGCGTTTTCGCCGCACGTTACTTCCGCAGGGTGTCACGCATGGTCTTTTCCGATGAACTCGCATGGGGCGCGGGACGCGAGAAGCCCGCGCACGAACTGCACCCCGTACCACACGTGCGACAGGAACACTCCCGTTTCCGTGACGATCCACCTGAACGGATTCGGCGAGAACGTGGAGATCGCCGTGAACAGGATGTAGAACATGAAAGGGGCCGCCACAACTGCCGCCATCGGCCCCAATGCCCCTCCCCCCATCACTTTCCGCAAGAGGAAGAAGGCGGCAAGCGACAGAAGGTAGCACACAAAGACGCTCGGCACAAAGTATGACAGCCTGCAGCTTGTCACGGGGAATCTCTTTACGAAATACCCGCGATGGAAACCATATCTCCCGAGCTGACGCAAGTGCGCGGCGAACAGCGGCCTCCGGTGGTGATAGACGAGCGTCCACGGATCATACACTATGCGCCTTTTCGACTTCCTTGCGATGTCCTCGCAAAGGAGCGTATCCTCGCCAGGCCAGAAGTCCGTGCGGTAGCCTCCGATCTGCCGCAGCACATCCCTGCGGACGAAGAGGTTGCAGCTCGGGTAGTCGTCGATGTCCTTTCGCACCCTGCCGCCAAGGTACCTGTAGCGATAGTTGCCCGACACAAAGATGTTCTCGTACACCCTGCCGCCGCATTTCGCCCAGAAGCCGTCCCCCGGCGGAGTCACGCCAGGGCCGCCAAGTGCGCATATCGTCGGCTCTCCGAAATACTTCACGGCATTCTCAAGCCACCGTTCGTCAGGATAGGCGTCATCATCAATGAATGCCACGACCTCGCCTTCCGATGCGTCGATGCCGACATTGCGCTTCTCGGCGGGGCGCACCTTGCCGGTGGGGATCACCCTGAGCCGGAATCCGTAGTCTTTCGTCGGCCTGAAATCCTCGTCAGGAAGGACAATGACCTCGAAACTGCGGTAGGTCTGCCTATCGAGGGCGTCAAGGCACTCGTCAAGCATCCATGATCCGCGCGGACAGGCTATCACTACGCTTATTGGCAGATCGCGCCCAAGCGGCGGCGGAACCTCGACATTGGCATAATAGTTCAGTATGCGAAGCCTGTAGAATACCGCAAGCGAATCCAAGGACATCTGGCGTACGGTCTTCGCCGAAAGGGCGCCGAATTTTTCGCCGAACCTGATGACGACCGGCGCTTCCGCGATCTTCGCGCCCCGTCCGTATGCTATGG
>CAVFWS010000006.1:0-16121 GCA_963626295.1 Clostridium sp. CAG:138 | reverse complement strand
GCTCGAGGTCGAATGCATACGTCTTCACCAGCATCCTGTCAAGCGCATCGCCAAGGACCTCACGCCTGAAAAGCTTCATGCCGGTTTGCGTGTCGGTGATCGGCATGCCGATGAAAAGCTTCACAAGCCCAAAGTATACGGCGCTCGCGATGCGCCTGTGCCACGGATAGGCGACCTGGGATGCCGGATGTCTCTTGGAGCCGATGACGATGTCGGCGTGCTCCCGCTCCATTATGTCGAGAAAGCCCGGCAGACAGTCGGGGAGTATGTCAAGATCCCCATCGAGCAGAAGCACCAACCGCCCCGAGCTTGCGCGAAAGCCTGCCTTCAGGGCATTGCCCTTGCCGCCGTTGCGCTCCAGCAGCACAGGATTGCGCTGCGCTCCGGACAGGGCCCAGTCCCGTATGATCGCAGACGTGCCGTCCGACGACCCGTCATCGACGGGAACCATCTCGTATGAGACTCCGGTGCCCTTAAGCACCGACTCGACCTTGTCCAGATTCCTGCGGATCGTGTCCGCAAGATTGAACGTAGGCAATATGACCGACAGGTCTACCACAGCCAGCCCTTGCGCGCGATGCGGGCCGTCCATCCGCCGCCCGGCGCAAGGTCTGCCGTGATCTTGGTCGTTGACGTGACCGTGCTCGTGGTCTTCGTGTAGTCGGTCGCGTCGCGGTCCGCATTGATGCCGTCCGCGAATATCTCGGCCTTCCACTTGCCCTCGCCGAGGAACGGGAACGATATCTCAACCTTGCGTGGCGTCCACGAGTTTATCGCCGACACGTACCATTCGCCGCCCTTGCGCCTTGCCACGACCGCATACTCCTCCATCTCGCCGCCAAGGCCGATCGTCTCGTCCCACACCACAGGCACTTTGGCCATGAACGAGAAGCACTCGCGGTTGCGGAGGTACTGCGTCGGCGAGTCGCATAGCATCTGGAGCGGAGCCTCGTAGGCCGTCATCAGCGCCATCTGGTGCACACGCGTGCCCTGGCTGCCGGGCTGCGCCCTGCTTGGGCGGTACTGCTCCCTCGTCATGTTGATCATCGCGCCCGGCGTGTAGTCCATCGGTCCGGCGCTCATCCTGCCGAAGAACGAGAGCACGTCGTTGCGCGGGAAGTCCACGGCCTTGGTATCCCACTTTGTGCACTCAAGCCCATGGATGCCCTCGTAGTTAAGCACGTTCGGATACGTGCGGCTCAGTCCGGTCGGCTTGTGCATCCCGTGGTAGTCGATCACGAGCTTCCACTCGGCGGCGATCCTGGCGGTCTCCTCGAGGTAGTTCTCGAGCGCCTGGTCGTCGCGATCCATGAAGTCGATCTTGAACCCCTTCACTCCCATCTTGGCGTATTTGCCGAACACCTCATTCTGCCGCCCCACGAGCTGCGGCCAGGCGCACCACAGGATGATGCCTACTCCACGGGCATTGGCATATTTCACGAGATGAGGCACGTCGGTCTCCGGGTTCAACTCCATCACGTTCAGCTTCTTGGACCACCCCTCGTCCATTATCACGTATTGCACCCCGAACTCGGCGGCGAAGTCTATGTAGTACTCGTAAGTCGCCGTGTTGCATCCGGCCCTGAACGGCACACCGGACACATTCCAGTCGTTCCACCATTCCCATGCGACCTTGCCGGGCTTGATCCAGTCCGTCTTGGACAGCCTGCACGGAGTTGCAAGGGCATATACGATATCAGCCTCGCAGAGCTTCGATTCCGTGGGGGCGAGCATGAACACGCGCCACGGATATGTGCGCGTGCCGGCCGTCTCTGCAAGGAAGCTCTCGCGCTCCCTGACCCGGATGTGGCGCAGCGGATTCTCGGGCGATACGACGCCGTTCCACTCGGTATGCTCGACCTTTGACGGATATCTTGCCATGTGCGACTCGAGGGCGCAGGAGCCATCCTTCGCTCGCCTGAGATTCCATCCTGGGTAATCGAGCAGATCGCTCTCCGTCACGCACATCGCGGCCCCGTCCGAGTGCTTCACGACGAGCGGGAGGTATACTGTCTGCCCGGCGGAAGCCACCCCCGCGGCGTTCGTCGTGGTGTACACCGATTCCCAACTGCACTGGAGCGGGTCGCCCCGATCACGGCAATATCCGGCATAGACCTTGGCAAGCGGGTCGGGGAATCGGATCCCGGCGGACTCGCCCAGGACCTTGGCCTTCCCGGGGAACGCGGTCTCGAACCTGTAGGCCACACCGTCGTTCCTGGCCACCATCACGATCTTCCAGCCGCCCTCGAACGCGACGGTCGTCTTGTTCGCGCATTCGTCAACCTCCGACTTCTTGTAGAGCGGTGACGCGACCTTCCCCTTCACGCTTACGGTGTCCGATGAGGCTACCTTTGCGGAGCTGCCGCCCAAGACGCCCTTCCCCTCGATCTCCATGGATATCGGCGTCGGCGCGACGCGCTCGACGCCGGCCCTGAGGACCGAATACGAAAGCGTCGGCTCGGTGATGAGCCTGATCTCGTTCAGGCCATCAGGACTCTTTACGCTGACTGTCTGGGCGGTCAACGCCATAACGCTGGCAAGAGACGCCGCCAGCAGGCAGATCATTTGTTTTTTCATCTTGTCATCACCTTTCCTCAAATCCGTACAGCCGCCGAATGCATTGGCGGCGACGATGGTCAAATCCTATTGGGTGCGGCTATTCCGAGAAGGTCCAGGCCCTTCGCGAGAACCTTGCCAAATAGGGCGCAGAGCCTGAGCCTCGCATCGCGGACATCCGGTTCGCTCTTGAGGATCGGGTTCTGCTGGTAGAACGACGAATATATCTGCGCCGTCTGGAAGAGATAGTCGGCAAGCAGCGACGGCTTGTAGTTCTCGGCCGCCTTCCTTACCGTATCCCCGAACTTCAGGAGCTGCAGCGCAAGGAGCTTTTCGGACTGTGTGGAGACGTTGAACGAAAAGCCCGCGACATCGGGATTCCCCGCCTTCTCCATGAGCGAGCAGACGCGGGCATGGGCGTACTGTAGGTATGGGCCGGAATTGCCCTCAAGCGCAAGGGCCTTGTCCCAGTTGAAGTCGATGGCCGTACCGGGATCATGGCTTAGGTCAGCGTACTTTACCGCCCCGAACCCGATTTGCTCCGCAAGCACTTCGTCTCCGCCGCGATCCTTGACGATCTCATAGGCCCTGCGGGATGCCTCCGCAAGGAGATCGTCGAGCTTTATGAGGTTGCCTTCGCGGGTCGAGATCGCCTTGCCCTGATAGGACATCAGCCCGAACGGCACATGGACGAGCTTGGCCTTCATCCCCATCTTCGCGCATATGATGAAGAACTGCCTGAAGTGCAGGATCTGGCGGTCGTCCGTCACGTAGATTATCTCGGCGGGATCATACTCGGCAATGCGGCTCTCGACGCACGCGATGTCCGATGTGGTGTAGTTGAAGCCTCCATCGGACTTCCTCACTATCGCAAGCGGCAGCCCCTCGTCCTCAAACCTTACGACAAGCGCACCCTCCGACTCTTCGGCAAGGCCCATCTTCACAAGGCGATCCACGACGGGGGCCATCATGTTGCGGTAGAACGATTCGCCCCGCCATGTATCGAAACAGACCCCAAGCTTCGAGTACATGCGGTTGAACTCCGCGATCGATATGTCGATGAACCTCTTCCACAGCCCAACGTCCTCAGTATCGCCCTGCTGAAGCCTGACAAGCTCCTCGCGGCACGCCGCCTTCCAGGCCTCGTCGGTCTTGGCCCGCGAGGACGACTCCACGTAGCACTTCTCAAGCGTCGCCACGGAAAGGCTGTCGCGCTCTTCCTGCGTAAGGCACTCGCGGTAGCCCTTGATCAGGATGCCGAACTGCGTTCCCCAATCCCCAAGGTGGTTGTCCGCTATCACGTGATAGCCGAGCGCGCGGTAGATGCGGTCGATCGCGTTGCCTATGACCGTAGACCTGATGTGCCCGATGTGCATCTGCTTCGCCGCATTTGGCGACGAATAGTCGATCACGACCTTCCTTCCGCCGCCGATCTGCGCGATGCCGAAGTGGCCGTCGGACTCAAGCGCGGAAAGCGCGTTGCCAAGCCATTCCCCGGTTATGGTGACGTTGAGGAACCCAGGCCCCGCCACCTCAACCCCGTATTCCCCGGAAAGGTTCTCCACGACCTTCTGCGCGGCCTCGCGGGGATTCCTGCATCCCGCCCGCTTCGCGATCTTGAGCGCATCATTGCACTGGTAGTCCCCGAATTTCGGGTCTGTCGCCGGCACTACCTTTATCTCCGGGATGTCCAAACCCGGAAACGCCTTTGAAAAGCCTTCCTTGAGCCAATCGGTAATAGTCATACGCAATCAGGCGGAATCTGTCTGCCGCCTCTCCAGTCACTTGTTCTTCTTGAGTTTCTTGAGGACCTTTTCGCGCGAACGCTCGTCCATGTGGTCAACGTACAGGATGCCCTTGAGATGATCCGTCTCGTGGCATACGGCCCTGGCGAGGAATCCCCTCACCGTGGCGATCTGCGGCGCTCCCCTGCAGTCGAGGTACTGGACCGTGACCTCATCCGGGCGCGTCACGTCGCCGCCCACGTTGGGCAGCGACAGGCATCCCTCTCGCCCCGTCTGCTCCCCTGACGTCGCGACGATCTCCGGATTGAAAAGCACAAGGGGCTGCGCCGTCCTCGAGTTGAAGAGCCTTGTGTCATCATCGTCCTCGCAGCTTGGGGGCACGTCTATCACGCAAAGGGCTTCGTCCCTTCCGACCTGCTCGGCCGCAAGCCCAACGCCCTTCGCCTTGTACATCGTCTCCAGCATGCTCTCCGCGAGCTCCACGAGATCAGGCGTGACGGCCACCTTCCGCGCCTTTGCGCGAAGCTTGCCGCTGCCGTATTTTTCAATCTGAAGTATCATGATAGCGCCGTTGATTATACCAAAAACGATTCGCCGCTACTCCGACACGCTCTCCGTCGTGGCAAGGCCGCACTGCGAAAGCGGCTTCTTGCCGCCAACCACGCACACCGATGCGCCTTTGGCAAGCCCCTCAAGCATATCCGCAAACCGCAAGAGGTCTTCGCGTTTCGTATGCAGCACCTCCGTCCTCACCCTCGCCACATCCTCCGGCGTACGGCCTGAGAGGTAGAGAGACGATGCCCTTTGCGTCTCAAGCCTCGGCGAAAGGTACGGCTCGGTCTTGCCTATCGCGGAAACGACATACTTCCCGAAATCGGCCTCGGAATCGCAGAACCTCCGCAATGCCGCCCCCGCCTCGGCTATCTTGCCGAGCGAACGCGCCGGATTGGGGTCCCTGTACGTCATGTACTGCACATCGCCATCCGGGCGCACTATCAGGCCCATGCCATACGCGCCGCCGAGGACGCGGATCTCGTTCCACAGGTAATCCAGTGTGAGTATGCGAGACGCCACGATCTGCGAGCCATGGTAGCCGCATCCATCCGGCAGGCGGGACGCGACGCCGGCGTATGCGATCTCCGCCGGGATGGAGAAGCCCTCTCCACCTTTCGCAGGCGGAAGCGGAGCTTTCCACTCGGCAGACGCAAGCGGTGCGCCGATCGGCCATGCCGCCACGACTTCGGAAGCGTACTCCACCGGCATGTTGTCCGTAAGGCACACCATGAGCCTATCCTTCGTGAACACCCGTTTGGCAAGGCCGGCGAAGCGCGACAGCATCCCGTCATCCACCTTGGCCTTCTGTAGCCAGCGAAGCTGAGCGATGCCCGCCATCACCTCATCCATCTCATTCTGCCGCGATAGCCGTGCGGCGGCCCTGCGCATCGCATACTTGTTGCCCGATTCGGCCACGCCCAGCTCCATCCCCTGCCGCACCTGCTTGAGGATGTCGCCGGCGGCCTTCCTGTCGTCAAACCTCGTCGCAAGCAGAACCTCTTTCGAAAGGCGCAGGGCATCCTCTCGCTTCTGCTCAAGCGCGGCGACCTGCACGTAGATGTATGGGGTCGCCTTCCCGTTCGCCTCATAGACGACGCTGTCCACCGAGAATCGCCCGAGATTGGCGTCGATTTCGCTCTTCAGGGCCAACGTCCCGAAATTCGCCGTGGCGAGATCGCCGAGCAGCGACACGAAGAATGGCACCTCCACAAGCTCCTCGGAACTGAAGCCTTCGAGCGAGAAGTACATCTCAAGGTAGAATATGCCATCCGCCCCAACCTTTGGCCGTATGACGGTCCGGCCATCAACGGTTGAGACCGTCTGCCGGATCTCCTCTCCCTTGGCCGGGATGTCCTTCACCGAAAGCACGGGAAGCTTCGCCGTATCCTCAGGACGATCCTTCGACTTCTGGAAGGCCTTGAGCCTGTCTGCGGCGGCCTTCACTTCCGCCACTTTCCCGTCATCCCACTTCGACAGCACCGAAGCGAGCTTGGCCTCCAGCGCCTTTGCCCGTTCCTCCCCAAGCGTCGATGAAGGCTCAAGCGTCAATTCGACGTGGTGGGCGTTATCCACAAGCATCTCGCGCAGATACCGCTCGAACACGCCCGACTGCATCTTCGCCCGCACCGAATCGAACAGGTCCCTGTATCTGAATCCGTCTGCGGGATCGCCGCCGTACATCCACGTATCGTATGCGGCGGACATGAATGCCAACCCGCGGGGGTATGTCCCCGAATCCTTCTCCCGCGCAAGGAACTCGCACTTGTTCAGGATCGCCTCAAGCCGCTTGTGGTCGAGTCCTCCCTGCGCAAGGTCGGCAAGCGTCCTGCGCACGATCTTGCGGCATTCCCCCGCCTTCTCCTTCGAGGTGTTGCGGATGGTAAGCATCGCCGCTATCTGCTGCACCCCTTCGGCATCCAGCTCCACATCCTCGCACAGCCCCCTGTCGAGAAGCGCCTTCTTGAGCGGGGCCTCGTTCGATCCGGCGAGAGCCTCCGAAAGCACCGCGAACGCCAGTCGCCTCTCGCGATCGTCGAACTTCCCTATCACCCATCCATCCACAAGGATGAACTTCTCCTTGCCGTCGTCTGCCACCTCGTACTTTACGGTTGCGCTCTTCGAGACAGGGCTCTGCAACGGTATCTCCGCACGGACATCCGAACGGCCGTAATCCTTCAGGAACGAGTCGAGCCTTGCAAGCGTGGCGTCAATGTCAACCTTGCCGTCCAGGAATATGCGCGAATTGGACGGATGGTAGAACCGCGAGTGGAACGCCTTGTACGCCTCGAATGTCAGGTCGGGGATGTGCGCGGGATCGCCTCCGGATTCCCTTGAATAGCAGCAATCGGGGAAGAGCAGCTTCATCGTCTCCCAGAACGCAATTGAGTCCGGGTTGGAGAACACGCCCTTCATCTCCGAATACACGACTCCATTCATCACGAGCCTGCCCTTTTCGTCAAACTCGTAGTGCCATCCCTCCTGGTCAAGGGCCATCCGATTCTCTACGGAAAGCGGATGGAGCACGGCGTCCATGTACACGTCCACGAGGTTGAGGAAGTCGGCGTCGTTGCGGGACGATACCGGATACACGGTTTTGTCCGGATAGGTCATCGCATTGAGGAACGTCGCGAGGGAACTCTTCATCAGGTCCACGAACGGTTCCTTCACCGGATACTTCCGAGACCCGCACAATACCGAATGCTCCATGATGTGCGCGACGCCGGTGTCGTCCTCAGGCACCGTCTTGAACGCGATGGCGAACGTCTTGTTGTCGTCGTCACGCTCAAGCCACACGAGGTCCGCCCCGTTTTTCGCGTAGTTCATCCGCCATAGGCGGCCGGGGACTTCCGGCAGGTCTGTTACCGATTGGATGGTGAAGTTGTGGACGGTCTCGTTTGGTTTCATTGCATATGCCGATGCCGCGCACGCAAGCGCCGCAAAAGTTACTGTATGTCTAATTCTGACGGTCATGGTCATGTGGGGGCGTATTATACCACACCAAAACGAGGAACGGCGCACCCGCCTTTGCGGATGCGCCGTCTCCCATTCATCTGCAGGACGGCTCAGCGGGCCTTCTTGTAGCCATAGACCGCCTTGTCGCCAAGCTGCTCCTCGATGCGGAGGAGCTGGTTGTACTTGCAGATGCGGTCCGTACGGCTCATGGAGCCGGTCTTGATCTGCCCGGAGTTCGTCGCGACCGCGATGTCGGCGATCGTGGCGTCCTCGGTCTCGCCGGAACGGTGCGAGGTCACGGACGTATAGCCGGCGCGGTGGGCCATCTCGATCGCGTCGAGCGTCTCGGAGAGCGAACCGATCTGGTTGACCTTGATGAGGATCGAGTTGGCGGCGCCGAGCTTGATCCCCTTCTCGAGGTACTTCACGTTCGTGACGAAGAGATCGTCGCCGACGAGCTGGCACTTGTCGCCGACCGCCTTCGTGAGGGCCACCCAGCCGTCCCAGTCGCCTTCGGCCATGCCGTCCTCGATGGAATCGATCGGGTACTTCGCGATGAGGCCCTCAAGGTACTTGACCTGCTCGGCGGAGGTGCGCTTTGCGCCCTTCTTGCCTTCCTTCCAGGTGTAGTCGTACTTGCCGTTCTTGAAGAACTCGGACGACGCGCAGTCGAGGGCGATGGTAACGTCCTTGCCAGGCTTGTAGCCGGCGGCCTTGATGGCCTTGATGATGCACTCGAGGGCGTCCTCGATGGAGTCCAGCGCAGGGGCGAAGCCGCCCTCGTCGCCGACCGCCGTGGAGAGGCCGCGGGCCTTCAGCACCTTCTTGAGGTTGTGGAACGTCTCTGCGCCCATGCGGAGGCCTTCCTTGAAGCTCTTTGCGCCGACCGGGCGGATCATGAACTCCTGGAAGGCGATGGGAGCGTCGGAGTGAGCGCCACCGTTGATGATGTTCATCATCGGGACGGGAAGCGTGTAGGTGTTGGTGCCGCCGATGTAGCGGTAGAGCGGCAGGCCGAAGGAGGAGGCGGCGGCCTTTGCGACGGCGAGGGACACGCCGAGGATGGCGTTGGCGCCAAGCTTGGACTTCGTGGGGGTGCCGTCAAGCTTGAGCATGAGGCTGTCGATGCCGCGCTGGTCGCAGGCGCACAAGCCGATGATCTTGGGGGCGATGACCTTGTTCACGTTGGCCACGGCCTTTGTCACGCCCTTGCCGAGGTAGCGCTTGGGATCGCCGTCACGAAGCTCAAGGGCCTCGTTCACGCCCGTGGAAGCGCCCGAGGGGACCGCCGCACGACCGAGCGTGCCGTCCTCAAGAACCACATCAACCTCAACCGTCGGATTACCGCGGGAGTCAATGATTTCCCGCGCCGTCACTTTCTTGATTGTTCTGTTCATGTCTACTATTCCTTAACTGGAAAATTGCGGTGTAGTCTACCATCATCTGCAGCGAAAGTCAAACCGGCATCACCCCATTTTCGCAACCGGTTAGTTCTGCGAGGCACGAGCAAAACTAACCGATTGCGGCCATTGCGTTGGATTGGCGATTTGAGGGCTTGGAAATATGATATAATTGCACTTCAAAAGAGAGAAGACCATGACATTAGCAGAACTTGAAGAGAACAGGAAGGCATCGCTGTCCGAGATTGCGGCATCCGAAGGCGTTGAGGCCGTAGAGGCGCTCCGCGTAAGGTATGTTGGGCGCAATGGTCTGATACCGGCCCTGATAAAGGGCATGAAGGATGTGCCGAAGGAGGATCGTCCGGCATTCGGCAAGGCCGTGCAGGAGTGGAAAAGGGATGTGGAGCAGGTCCTTGCCGCCAAGGGCGCCGGATCGGACAGGACAGTGGCGAGCCAGTCAGGCAATGTGGATGTGACGCGTCCCGGACTCTGGCCGGAACTGGGGGTTGCGCATCCGATATCCAAGGTGATATCCGAATCGGCGCGCATTTTCTCGCGTCTTGGCTTTACGGTGGCGGACGGCCCCGACATAGAGAATCCGTTCAACAACTTTACGGCCCTCAACACCCCTGCGCACCATCCGTCCCAGGATAGGTCAGACACGTTCTGGCTCGCGGCAGACGCGCTTTTGCGCACCCAGACGTCTCCGGTGCAGATCCGCACGATGGTGTCCAACAAGCCGCCGGTTCGGGTGATATGTCCGGGGCGCACATACCGGAGGGATACCACGGATGCCACGCATTCGGCCAATTTCCACCAGATAGAGGGGCTGTATGTGGACGTCAAGCCAGTGTCGCTTGCAGACCTCAAGAGCGTACTCTCGTACTTCGCGAAGGAGATGATGGGAGATGGTGGCGTGCGCTTCCGCCCGCACTTCTTCCCGTTCACGGAGCCGAGTGTTGAGGTGGACTTCCGCTGCCATGTGTGCAAGGGCGTTGGCTGCAAGGTCTGCAAACAGTCCGGATGGATAGAGATAGCCGGCGCAGGCATGGTCGATCCTCGCGTGTTCAGGCACGTGGGCTGGGATCCGGAGTCGGTTTCCGGATACGCTTTCGGGTTCGGCGTCGAACGCATTGCCATGATCAAGTACGGCATTCCGGATATCCGCTGGCTGTACGAGAACGATTTGCGCTTCCTGGCGCAGACCGCTTAATGGGGGTGAGTGGGCTTCATGCTCTCGCTTCGGCAAGGACAGAGGCTTACGCAACAGCTGGCGCCGGCAATGCGCCAGTCGATAAAGGTTCTTGCCATGAATCTGCAGGAACTCCGTCAGGAGATCGTCACGCAGATCGGGCAGAACCCGATGATTGACGAGGTGGAGCACTCCCTCGAGGTGCCGATGGATGTTGCGGAGTCATCGGCTTCGGCCAAGGACGAGTCAATCTCCGAGGCGATGCCATACGACGAGGCGGCTCCTTCGGTCAACTCCGACGAGGATGCCGCCGAGCGTCGGCAGCGCTTTTTCGACAATCAGGTGTGCAAGGAGACCCTTCAGGGACATCTTGAGAGGCAGCTTGAGCTGTCGGATGTCCCGGCAGAGGATCGTCCGCTCGCGGAAATGCTTATCGGGCAGCTGGACGACAACGGCTATTTTACCGGTTCGCTGCCTGATATCGTGATGGTTTCGGGGACTGACGAGGCCCATGTGCTTAAAGTCCTTTCATGCATACGCAAGCTCGATCCAGCCGGATGCGGATCGAGAAGCCTGAAGGAATGCCTGCTTGCCCAGATGGATAGCCTTGAGGATTCCCCATGGGAGGACGAGGTGCGGCGTCTGGTCGAAAACCACCTTGAGGACATTGCTTCCGGCAACGAGGGGAAGATACTGCAAGCGCTTGGCATAACGCACGAGGAGTACGCCAAGGCGCTTGCCGTCCTGCGAACCCTTGAGGCGAAGCCGGGACGGGCTTATGAGGGGGCTGGCATGGCAAACCGGATAGTGAAGCCCGAGGTCCATGCAGTGCGCGAGGGCGGCAGATGGGTCGCGGAAGTGGACGGACGCTCCCTGCCGGACATACACATCTCGAAGACGTACCTCAAGATGCTTGAGGATCCGTCCACGCCCAGGGAAGCGAAAGAGTACCTGCGGGAGCGTCTTGCGGCCGCGCAGCAGCTGATGGATTCGATAGAGCATCGCGAGGAGACGATCCGCAAGATAGCGCAGGAGATATTCGACAGGCAGCCGGGCTTCTT
This sequence comes from Clostridium sp. CAG:138, assembly GCA_963626295.1. GTDB lineage: Bacteria > Verrucomicrobiota > Kiritimatiellia > RFP12 > UBA1067 > UBA1731. Next base: position 4,660 of record CAVFWS010000006.1, on the reverse strand, counting down.
CACAGACGGGCTAAAGGGCCTTAGGCCGCTCACCATGCTTGAGGTTGCCGAGAAGGTGGGTGTGCACCCTACGACAGTTTCGCGGACGGTGAACGACAAGTACGCCTCCACGCCAAGGGGAACGATTGAGCTGCGGCATTTCTTCAAGCAGGGGATAGAGACCGCTGGCGGAGATGTGGTTACGAAAGAGGCGGTTTACGACGATCTGCGGCGACTGATTGACGGAGAGGACAAGGCTCATCCGTTCTCGGACGAGGTCCTGTCCGCCAAACTGAAGGAACGCGGCTATCCGGTAGCGCGCCGCACCGTAGCCAAATACCGGGAGGCCATCGGCATCCCTGGCGCTTCGGAAAGGCACCGCAAGGCTTAGGGCTCAGCCTTTTGCGGCGGATGCGGATTCGATCTTGCCGGTCAATGTGTCGCGAAGCTCGTTGAACTCCGGTGAATCCATCTTCTTGTCGTTCCAGTCGATGAACGTCTGCTGAAGATCCATGAAGAATGCGCGGGTGGCTTCCTTGTCCGCGAACTTGAAGCTTGAGAGCAGTGCCTTCTCGACAATGTCGAACATCGTCTTCTGCCTCTGGACTGGCGTACTGGCATCGGAGTCGGAAAAGGCGTTCTGCTGCAGGTACACGGCATCGAGGAATTCGGCCTTGAGGTAGGTCGTGAAATCGTCGAGTGAGGTGCCTTCCTCCCCGACGACCTTCATCATCTGCCCGACTTCGTTCCCCTTGCGGAGGATCGAGCGGGCCTGCTCTACCCTTGCCTGTTCGATAACCGAGTTGTAGTGGCTCCAAGACTCCAGCGGATCGATGGCAGGGTATCTGCGGGCATCCGAACGGGCGCGTGAAAGCCCGTGGAATCCGCCCACGACCTTTAGCGTCGCCTGCGTGACCGGCTCATCGAAGTTGCCGCCCGCAGGGGAGACGGTGCCGCCGATCGTGATGGATCCGGTCGAGCCGTCCTTCAGCTTCACGCGGCCGGCGCGTTCGTAGAATGCGGCGATGCGGGATTCGAGGTATGCTGGGAAGGCCTCTTCGCCGGGGATCTCCTCGAGCCGTCCGGAAAGCTCTCGCATCGCCTGTGCCCAGCGGGATGTGGAATCCGCAAGGACAAGCACGTTGAGCCCCATCTGCCGGAAATATTCGGCAAGCGTCACTGCGGTGTACACGGAAGCCTCTCTGGACGCGACGGGCATCGACGACGTGTTGCATATGATGATGGTGCGCATCATCAGCGATTTCCCCGTCTTTGGATCGATGATCTGCGGAAACTCCTTCAGTGTCTCCACCACCTCGCCGGCGCGCTCGCCGCATGCCGCAGAGATTACGATGTCGACCTTCGCGTACCGGGCCGTAGTCTGCTGGAGCACGGTCTTCCCCGCGCCGAAAGGGCCGGGGATGCAGTAGGTGCCGCCGACCGCAACCGGGAAGAACGTATCGATCGTCCTGACCGTCGTCTCCAGGGTCTCGCTCGGAGCCAGGCGTTCCGTAAAGCATTTGACGGGCACCTTTACAGGCCAGCGCTGCATCATCCGGACCGGTATGGACTGCGCATCGTTCGCTTCGGGCGCAAGCGTAGCAATCTGGTCTGTCACGGTATAGTCCCCCTCCGGGGCGATGGACTTCACCACATGGACGCCGCGCAGTGCGAACGGAACCATGATCTTGTGCCCCGGCATGAATACGCCCTGTTCGTTCGTCCTGTTGTTGAATATGCCTTCGGTGACCCAGCCGAGCTCTTCGCCTGCCGTGACGCGCTGGCCTATCCTGGCGGTGGGATGCCAGTCCCACTTGCGGGTTCTGGACAGTCCTGGTATGTACATTCCGCGCTGAAGGAAGAAGCCAGCCTCGTGCGATATCCTGCCGGCTTCATCTGCGAGTTGGGGAAGTGGGTTCTGCAGCCCGTCGTATACCTGCGCAAGCATGCCGGGGCCAAGCTCTGCGGCGAGCAGCTCGCCGGTGAATTCCACGTCCCCGTCAACAGCAAGGTCGGTCGTAGAGTCGAAGACCTGCATGTCGCACCTGGAGCCGCGCACGCGCACGATTTCGGCCATTAGCCTCTTGTCGCCCAGCACGGCGTACCCGACTTCGTTCTGCGCCACGGCTCCGGAAAATGCGACCGTGATCATGTTCCCGTTTACTGCGACTATCTTTCCTGTTGCTGCCATGGTAATCCGTTCTCTCTTTGAATGTTGCCTTTTGGCTGGCTCATGATAGCTGTATGCTTTCCGCCTCGGCAGTAAGCCGCGAGAACACGGCGCTCCCGCCATCTGCCGACACGCGGTTCCTCCTGATGACGATCTTCAGCCTCAATGCGTACGTCTCAAGCGCACCTTTGGAAAGCGGCGACGCCACGGGCGTGAGCTCGCCGGCCGCATCCCACCATATGCGGTCTATGGTCGTTGACCGCTTGAGAGGGTCGCTTTCCTGGAATGCCGCCGCCATTCGGTTCTGCCAGTAGACGTCGCACCCTTGGGCGGGGCGGCGATACCTGTCCCCGCCCCGCATCGAGGCCATCGCGTTCCTGAGCTGCGTCTCAAGGTCGCGCCATTTCGGCGATCCCGTCCCGGCAACCGCGTCGGGAACGGCGAAGCCCTCCGGCATCAGCGCAAGGAACTCGTCCCATGTGTACGGGGCCGGGCCGTCAAATGATAGCGGCTTGAGCGACGCGACTATGTAGTCGATAGCCATCTTGGCTGATCCTGCGGGTTACGATTCCGACATCAGTTTCGCCAGATCAGGACGAAGGCGTTTCGCAAGTTCGGCGGCGATTGTCGCGCCGGTGAAGTCATGCTCCACGCGTCCGCCATCGAGCCTTACCGTGAAGCCCGAGCCGATGGTCTCGTCAAGCACGACCTTGAAGTTCCCCTTGGCCGCCAGCTGCGCCCTTAGCGACTCCGCGATTTTCGGCCCCGCGACCACTTCGCCATCTCCGGAAATGTCCTTGACCGCCGCGCTTGCGATGGCGACGGCCTCCGCGGGATCCGCAAGCGCGGCCGCGACATTTTCCGCGAGCAGCCTTTCGAGGATGCGCGTAACGGCCCGCTCCACGGAAATCACCGCATCCCGCGCCGCCTGGCGGATCGTCTCCTTTGCCCGCTCGGTGGACTGCTCCGCCTCCGTTTTTGCGGATGCGGCGTGCCTTTCGGCCTCGGCTTTGGCCTCCTTGACGATGGCGGCCGCCTGCGCCCTTGCCGCCGCAACGATCTCCTGCGCCTTCGCTTCGGCCTTTTCGATGCCGTCGCGATTTATCTTCTCAATGAGACTCTGAAGCTCTTCCGCCATTTCAATACTCCGATTGGGAATAAAACGAGCGCTGATTATACTCGTTTGTCCCGTCTGGAACAAGCAAAATGTTATATGCGCGATGAGCGACATTCAGAGTCCGCATGAAGCGGAAGCCCTCAACATCCTCTGAAGGGAATCTGCCCCCTCATCCCTGTCCCTTGTGCGGCGAATGTGGGATTCGCGGCACATCCCCACGCTCTTTCGTGAGCCGCCTGCTGAGTGCTGGCTTTTCGCCATTTCGCATGTCTTGCAGCGCGGCCATCCCATTGATGGACGATGCGACCGCGACAGCCAACGCAGCCACACATCCTCGACCATGCCGAGAAGCGCTTTCTCGGTGCGTTCGATCAGGGTGGCTTTCTGAAAACCCCGCCACTACCCCCGCATTTATATAAATGCGGGGGTAGTGGCGGGTGGACCTTGGTTATCAGTGTTCGCAGAAAGGGGATGAAAATGGGGCAACCGGTTAGTTTTGCTCGTGCCTCGCAGAACTAACCGGTTGCCCAAAATTGAAATCAGACCGTTGTTTTTGCGCCGTAGATTTGATACAATATGCACCAGTCCGTCAAGGTGTAGTGTATCTTCAGCGGACGCGAAAGGGCAGTCATGGCAAAAAAGGTCGAAAAAGAAGAGCTGAAGAAGCAGATTGTCATCACCGCGCAGGCGAATGACTTTATCTTCTCGCAGCCATTGCCTGTCGTGAGCGCGTTCTTGGACGTGATTCATCGGCTGGAAATGTCCGGCTATCTCACCATGCCCGATGCCAAGAAGGTTGACGCTGATCTTTTCGAGTTGCGCGTGAAGGTCGAGCGCAATCAGTATCGTGCTTTCTACTGCTATGCCGTCGGCAATCTCATCTACATCCTTTCGGGGTTTGTGAAGAAGACGCACAAAGCGCCGCCACAAGAAATTCGCAAGGCCCATCGCATCATGAAAGGACTCGGCCTATGACAACGACCGTGAGCGAAGGTATCAGCAACTGGGAGCGCATGAAAGCCCTTGTCGTTGAGGCGCGTGCCGCCGATCCGGCGTTGGCGCGTCGCAGTGCGCGGTTCTCTGCCGCGCTCAATCGCCGTCAAGACGCCGCGCTCGCAGGCCTTGCGCAGTGTCCCAATTCCCGCGCCGCGAAAGACTACGTCCGCGTAATCGGCCCCGCGTTCGCGTGAGGAGCAACCGCCATGCACCATTTCAACCATCAACCCACAACGGGAGGCCTTGGAACGCAAGACAACCTTGACAGACAATTTTTCTGACTTGGAAATGAAAGGATCATAGCAACAGCAAAAACGATAGAGGTGGGTCAACGGCCCGCCACCGACTTGTGATTTAGCGTTAACGCTACACGACGTTCTCTGGAAACGTAGGAAACT
>CAVFWS010000005.1:38498-41521 GCA_963626295.1 Clostridium sp. CAG:138 | reverse complement strand
ATTATGACGCATTCACCGCGTATCACAGGGATGGTGACCTTTTGCCGATGCTCGGCATATTCGCCGAAAGAGAACGGCAACGTCTTAGGGATTACCTATTCATCATTGGATAATCTGTCGTTTGCGAGAGCTTATTCGCGGCGGTTTTCGCGTAAAATTGTGCCCTTGCACCGAGTTGCATTTTTTGGTATATTACGCCCCTGTTTTTCGAACCTAAAGGAAATTGAGCTAAATGCCGACGATCAATCAGTTGATTCGCAAGGGGAGACATCCTCTTGCAAAGCATTCGAAATCTCCTGCGCTGAAGGAGTGCCCTCAGCGTCGTGGAGTGTGTCTCGTCGTGAAGACGATGACCCCCAAGAAGCCTAACTCCGCACTTCGCAAGGTTGCCCGTGTGCGTCTCACCACCGGCACGGAAGTTACGGCGTACATCCCTGGCGAAGGCCATAACCTTCAGGAGCACTCCGTCGTTCTCGTGCGTGGCGGCCGCGTGAAGGACCTGCCTGGCGTGCGTTACCACATCATCCGCGGCAAGCTCGACTCCCTTGGCGTCAGCGGGCGCAACCGCAGCCGCTCCAAGTACGGCATGAAGCGCCAGAAGAAGGAAGAAGGAAAGTAAGCCATGTCTCGCAGATCCAAGAAGATTGAAAAGCGCGTAACGCTTGACCCGAAGTACAACTCGGAGCTTGTCGCCCACATGATCCGCGTCATCATGAAGGATGGCAAGAAGACCACCGCGGAGCGGATCGTCTACGGCGCGATTGACAAGATCAGGGATTTGATCGAGAAGAGCCCGGACAAGTTCGTGAAGGACGAGAAGAAGTTCACGGATCCCCTTGAGGTGCTTACGGTCGCCATCGACCAGATGAAGCCCCAGGTCGAGGTCAAGACCCGCCGCGTCGGCGGCACCACGTATCCCGTGCCTGTGCCGATCGCCGCGAACCGCCAGCTTTCGCTCGCACTCCGCTGGACCGTCACGTACGCTTCCGGTCGCCACGGCATGGGCATGCCCGCCGCCGTCGCCGCCGAGGTGGTCGATGCGTTCCAGGGGCAGGGCAACGTCATCAAGAAGCGCGACGATGTCCACAAGATGGCCCAGGCGAACAAGGCATTTGCCCACTACGCATGGTGACGTGGGTAGAATGAGGTTCGGAAGACAACCCTCCGCGATTGGCGGAGGGTTTTTTGTGGTATAATGCCGTCGGCGGAAGCGTGGGGCGGGCCGGAATATGGTAAAATACGCACGATTAATCTGGAAAGAATGTCATGGCAGAAGAAACGAAAGAGAAGCTCCTTGAATTTGAGGCTGTCAGGGATCGGGTGGAATCGCTCAGGAAGTCCGTATCGGAGATGGCGGAGTACATCGGGATAGAGGCTCGGCGCAAGCGCCTTGCGCAGCTGGAGGCACAGCAGGCAGAGCCTGATTTCTGGAACAGCCAGGCGAAGGCCAAGGAGGTCATTGCGGCCACCAACGCGGAAAGGGCGTACACCGTGCCGTTCGATTCGCTGGTCAAGACCGTTGACGATGCGGGCGTGATGCTCGAGCTCGCGGAGATGGAGGGCGACCAGTCCGGCCAGCAGGGTGCGCTCGGCGATACGCTTGCGGAGTGCGCCAAGGCGGACGGCTTCTTCTCGAAGATACGCCTCCAGTCGCTTCTCGGCGGGAAGTTCGACGCGTGCAATGTGTTCGTGAAGCTCCACGCCGGCCAGGGCGGAACGGAGGCGTGCGACTGGGTCTCGATGCTCTACCGCATGTACAAGCGGTATGCCGAGGACCAGGGGTGGAAGATCGAGGAGTACGACAGCCAGCCCGGCGAAGAGGCCGGATTGAAGGACGTCTACTTCAGGGTCGAGGGGCCGTATGCGTTCGGCATGATGAAGGCCGAGCGCGGGATCCACAGGCTCGTGCGGATATCGCCGTTCGACGCGAACAAGCGCCGGCAGACTTCCTTCGCGTCCATGGAGACCGTCGCGGAGATCAACGAGGACATAGACGTGGAGATCAGGGACGAAGACCTTCGCGTGGACACGTACCGTAGCGGAGGAGCGGGCGGACAGCACGTGAACAAGACCGATTCGGCGGTGCGCCTCACGCACCTTCCAACCGGAATCGTGGTGGCCTGCCAGAAGGAGCGTTCGCAGCACATGAACAAGGAAAAGGCGATGAACATGCTGCGCGCCCAGCTCTACGAGTACTATGAGGACCAGAAGAAGGCCGAGATGGACCGGTTCTACGGCGCGAAGAGCGAGAACGGCTGGGGCAGCCAGATCCGCTCCTACGTGTTCTGCCCATACACGATGGTCAAGGATCTGCGCACGGAGTACGAGACGAGTGACGTCAACGGCGTCATGGACGGCCACATACAGCCGTTCATCGAGGCGTGGCTGCAGATGAAGGCCAAGGGGGGCTGATCGGCCGTTTCGCATTCGCATTTGATTTAAAGAAGAAAGGTGCTAAACTAAGATGTTGACCTGGATGGATTCGCTCAAGGGACGTTCCCTGATGCGCATGACCTCGTTCACGGACGAGGAGATGCTTAACCTGATAGACCTTGCCGCGCAGCTCAAGGCGCGGCGCCATGCCGGAGTGAGGGGGAACCTTCTGCGTCGCAAGCAGATCGCGCTGATATTCGAGAAGTCGTCCACGCGCACGCGCAACTCCTCGCAGATAGCCGCGAGGGACGAGGGTGGCGACGCGGAGTACCTTACCCGCCCGGACATACATTTCGGCAAGAAGGAGAGCGTGAAGGACACGGCCCGCGTGCTGGGGCGCATCTACGACGGCATCCTGTTCAGGGGCTTCTCGCAGAAGACCGTGGAGGAGCTCGGGCGCTGGTCTGGCGTACCTGTGTGGAACGGCCTGACGGACGACTACCATCCCACGCAGATATTGGCGGATCTCCTTACGGTAAAGGAGACATTCGGTTCGCTCGAGGACGTCACGGTGGCATACGTCGGGGACGGGCGCAACAATGTCGCGAACTCGCTCATGATGGGGTGCGCCAAGGCCGGTGTGCGCTACG
>CAVFWS010000005.1:7203-38452 GCA_963626295.1 Clostridium sp. CAG:138 | reverse complement strand
GGGCGCGAACGTGCTGTATACCGACGTGTGGGTGTCGATGGGCGAAGAGGACAAGACAGCGGAGCGCATCAGGCTTTTGCGTCCGTACCAGATAAACATGGATCTGATGCGGGCGACCGGGAACATCGACGGCAGGCTGATGTTCCTGCACTGCCTCCCCGCGTTCCACGACTTCAGCACGGACGTGACGAAGGAGTGCGGGGCCCTTGAGGTCACCGACGAGGTCTTCGAGTCGAAGTACTCGAAGGTCTTTGACGAGTCCGAGAATCGCATGCACACAATCAAGGCCCTGTTCGTCTCGGCGCTTTGCGACCGCGAGACGATATGAGCGCATTTGCGGGTGTCATCTGAAAGGAGATTGTCCTATGGCTAAACTGACGGATATCGGGTGGGATGGCTTCGAGGCGCTGCCGCTTGAGGCGAAGCGTCCGTACCTTGAGAGGGAGGGCGGCGATGGCATGCCATACCATACGCTATTCGCCCAGCAGTTCGACCGGCCGCTGCTTGAGAGGCTGTCCGCGCTCGCGAACCGCATCCGCTTCATAGCGAAGTCCCGCGAAGGGGCGCTGTTCCTGAAGTCGTTCCTTCCCCACAAGAGGGCGATGCTGTATTTCTCCCAGCCGAGTTCGCGCACGTTCCTTTCGCACCTTGCCGCCTGCCAGATACTCGGGCTGACGACGGGGTCCGTCCGCGACACCGCGATATCCTCGGAGTTCAAGGGGGAGTCGAAGGAGGACTCGATCCGCACGTTCTCGTCGTACTTCGACATGATAATCATGCGCACGCCGGAGAAGGGCCTCGCCGAGAAGATGGCGTGGGAACTCTCCAACAGCGACCGTCCGATACCGATACTGAACGCGGGCTCCGGCAAGGACCAGCACCCCACACAGGCCCTGCTCGACATCTATACGCTCATCCGCTCGTTCGAGAACAAGGGCGGGATCGACGGACGCACGGTCACGTTCTGCGGCGACCTCATGCGCGGGCGCACGGTGCGGTCCCTGAGCTACCTGCTCACGAACTTCAGGGGCGTCAGGCAGATATTCGTGGCCCCTCCGGAGCTGCAGGTGCCGGCGGACGTGGTTATGATCCTTGCGAAGAAGGGCGTGGACTTCGAGGTGACCGACGACCTGAAGGCCGCGGTGAAGGCCTCGGACGCCGTTTACATGACGCGGATACAGGACGAGTGGGACACCGCCAAGGGGGAGTCCGCGAAGATCGACACGTCGAGGTTCAAGTTCGCCGCGGAGGAGCTTTCCCTGCTTAAGCCGGACGGCATAATAATGCACCCCCTGCCGCGCAGGGACGAGATAGCGGTCTGCTGCGACCACGACCCGCGCGCGATGTACTGGCGGCAGATGCGCAACGGCATGTGGATCCGGTCTGCGCTGATAGCAACGACGTTTGGCCTCGAGGACGAGATCCTCGGATGCGGATACTGATTGAGGAGACAATGGGCATGAAGGAAAAGGCAGGCAACATGGTGATCGCCCAGTCGGGCGGCCCATCGATGGTAATCAACGCATCCCTCGTGGGGGCGGTGCGCGCGGCAAGGAATGCCGGCGGCAGGATCGGCAGGATACTTGGCGCCAGGCATGGCATACAGGGGATACTCGGGCGGGACTACATCGACCTGCGCAAGGTCGCGGCCTCGAAGCTCTCCGCGATCGCGAATACGCCGTCCTCCGCCCTCGGCAGCTGCCGCATGAAGCCGACGGGGGAAGACTGCCGCCGCATCTTCGAGGAGTTCAAGCGGCTTGACGTAGGGTACTTCCTCTACATCGGCGGAAACGATTCCGCCGACGCCGCGCGGATCATCGGGGAAGAGGCCGCCAAGGACGGCTATCCGCTCGTGGTGTACCACATCCCCAAGACGATCGACAACGACCTGCGCAGCTGCGACCACACGCCCGGATTCGCGTCCGCCGCAAGGTTCGTCGCATGCGCCCTCAGGGGCGACGACCTCGACAACCGCGCACTTGGCGGAGTGAAGATCGACATCATAATGGGGCGTGACGCCGGGTTCCTGACGGCCGCCTCGGCCCTTGCCCGCGAGAACAGGGATGACGGCCCACACCTGATCTATCTCCCGGAGAGGCCGTTCTCCCTCGACGGGTTCGTCTCTGACGTGCAGGCCGTGATGAAGCGGCTTGGCCGGTGCGTTGTGGCGGTGTCCGAGGGGATCCGCGGCGAGGACGGGATCCCGATAGGCGCGACGCTCGGCTCTGGCGAAAAGGATTCGCACGGCAACGTCCAGATGTCCGGCACCGGCGCCCTCGGCGACTACCTCGCGCGCGAGCTAAAGGCGCGGGCCGACATCAGGCGTGTTCGTGCCGATACGTTCGGGTATCTGCAGCGGAGCTTCCCCGGAATGGCAAGCAGGGTTGACAGGAAAGAGGCGATGCAGGCGGGCGCCGCCGCCGTGTCGTTCGCGCTCAAGGCCGCAAGGGGAGCCAAGGACGTCCCCGTAAAGGGGACGGTCGGCATCCGGCGGGCCAAGGGCAAGGCGTACAAGGTCGAGTACGTGGCGCTGCCGGCGCAGGCGGCGGCGAAGTTCACGAGATCGGTGCCGGACGCCTACATCGCGAAGAATGGGCATGACGTGACGAAGGCGTTCATTGATTACGTGAAGCCCATCGTCGGCGAGCTTCCGCATTGCGAGATATTCTGAGATGGACAGTCCCGACATGATCGCACGGGTGGAGGCGACGCTGGCAGAACTGCTATCCGGCGCCCGTCCGCAGTCCCTCTTCCAGGCGATGCGCCATGCCGTCTTCGCCGGCGGCAAGCGCGTCCGCCCCAGGCTGTGCCTCGCTTCGGCCGCAGCCGTTGGCGGCAATGCCGAGGATGCGGTCTTCCCGGCGTGCGCGATAGAGCTGCTGCATAGCTATACGCTTGTGCACGACGACCTTCCCTCCATGGACAACGACGAGGTAAGGCGCGGGCTCCCGACAGTGTGGCGCAAGTTCGGGGAGGACACGGCGATCCTCGCGGGCGACGCCCTGCAGGCGGTGGCCTTCCAGGCGGCGGCCCGCTCACCGCGGAACGCAGCGGCGATAGTGGCGGAGCTCGGCGCGGCCGGGCTTGGCGTGGTGCGCGGACAGGTAGAGGACATCCGCGGCGATGACACGGACTTCATCTACCGGCACAAGACGGCCGACCTGTTCGTGGCCGCCGCCGTAATGGGCGGCTATGCGGGGGGCGGGTCTGCCGAAGAGGTGGAGCGCTTGCGCAGGTACGCGCTGAACCTCGGCTTGGCGTTCCAGCACGAGGACGACCTCCTTGACGGGGATTCGCCATTCGCCGAAGATGTCGCGAAGGCGAAGGTCGCCGACCTTACCGCCGCCGCGCTCGATGCGCTTGGCGGCCTTCCAGGCGGCATATCGCCGCTTGAGACGCTGGCGAAGAGGCTTGTCGGCAGGAAATGCTGATGCGGACGGTGCGAGACGCTATGCTTGGCGGAAGAATCCGGGTTGCGGCCTTCGCGACGCTTGCGCTTACGCTTGCGCTCGCCGCGCTTTCCGCGCCATCCGCCGACATGGCGCGCACCGTGTTCCGCCGCCCGTTCGGGCGTGTGGCGAGCATGGATCCGATACGCGCGTCCGATGTCCTTGCCGCCGAGGCAGTGGCGCTCGTGTATGAGCCGCTGCTTGAGGTGGACTATGTCACCCGCCCGTATCGCCTGAAGCCGTGCGTGTGCGAATTGCCGACCGTAAGCGAAGATGGGCTGACATACGGCTTCCGCATCGTCGATGGGCTGAGGTTCAGGAATGGCGCCGAGGTTACGGCGGCAGACGTCAAGCGTTGCCTCGACAGGCTTGCGGACAGGGAGAACGCCAGTCCGGGGATGTGGACGATGGAGTCGGTGCGGTCCGTGGACGCGGTGGATGGCCGCACGGTGAGGATCACCCTGAAGAAGCCGCTCCATGTATTCAATTGGCTCATGGCGATGCCATATGCGGGCGTGGTCGCGGAGGACGGATCCGGAACGGGGGCCTACTGGCTCAAGAGCTGGCGCAAGAACCATGAGATGGTGTTCCGCCGGAACGAATCGTACCGCGAACCTGTCGCCATAGACGAGGTGCGGCTGCCGGTCGTCGACGATGTCTCGACCCAGTGGCTCATGTTCCTCGGCGGCGAGCTTGACTTCCTCGGCAGCGTATCGCGCGACAATTGGGATGCCGTTGTCGGCCCTGACGGGAAGCTGCTGCCGCAGCTTGGAGAGAAGGGCATGACGCTGCTCAGCGCACCGTCGCTCTCGGTGTTCTACGTGGGCTTCAACATGAACGATCCCGTTGTCGGGCGGAACGTGAAGCTGCGCCAGGCGCTGAACTGCGCTTTCGATTTCCCCGCATGGAAGCGCTTCCTGAACAACCGGATATTGCCGTGCGACGGCCCCCTGCCGCCCGGGATAGAGGGAAGGCTGGAGACGCCGTTCGCGTACTCGTACAGCGTGGGGAAGGCCAAGAGGCTGCTTGCGGAGGCCGGATATCCCGGCGGCATCGACCCCGGGACCGGCAGGCGGCTGCACCTTGAGATTTCGGTCGGGCGCGCGACGCAGGATGCCCGTGAGATGGTGGAGCTCATGGCCTCCTTCTACGATAGGGTCGGAATCGAGCTGACGGCAAGGTACATGACGTGGGATGCTTTCCTCACGGCCGTAAACGAAGGCCGCGCACAGATGTTCAACCTTGGATGGATCGGGGACTATCCCGATCCCGAGAACTTCCTGCAGATATTCCATTCGAAGAACGTCTCGCCGGGGGCCAACCATTCCATGTACGTGAACCCGGAGTTCGACAGGGCGTTCGATGCGATGGACTGGAAACGCGCGCAGGAGATAGTGCGCGAGGACTGCCCGTGGGTATTCCTGCATTCGCCGAAGAAGTATTCCCTCATATGGAATCGGGTGGAGAACTACATCCCGACCGACTTCACCTACGGCATCGAGAAGCACCTTAAGATCGATCCCGGCAAGTAGTGGCGGATGGCGTTTCCTGGCCTTCGCACCGGGGCGCGGCCCCATGGTCTCCCCTGTCGGTCGCAATCTGGTGAGACGCGGGGAATTTTGTGATATAATGCCATCCAATAAACAAAGAGGGGAAAATGAAATACACGAATGAACAGTTGAAGTTGGCGGCGAACACGGTGCGTTGTCTCGCGGCAGATGCGATCGAGAAGGCGAACAGCGGGCATCCGGGAGCCCCAATGGGCATGGCGGATCTTGCGGTTTCTCTTTGGCTCAAGTTCCTTGATTTCGATCCCAAGGACGTGAATTGGGCGATTCGCGACAGGCTTGTATTCTCGGGCGGGCACGCATCGATGCTTGTGTACTCGCTCTTCCACCTCGCGGGCGTGAAGGGATGCGAGATGGACCAGGTGCAGTCGTTCCGTCAGTTCGGTTCGCGTTGCGCCGGGCATCCCGAGCGTGGCGTGATGCCGGGAGTCGAGGTCACGACAGGCCCGCTCGGCCAGGGGATCGCGATGGGCGTGGGCCTCGCGCTTGCGTCGAGGCGGAATGGCGACCAGAACCACACGTGGGTGTTCTGCGGAGACGGCGACCTCGAGGAGGGTATCTCGCACGAGGCGTGCTCATTCGCCGGAAACCTCAGGCTCGGCGGGCTTACTCTCATCTACGATTCGAACGGCATAACCATCGAAGGCCCTGCGTCGCTGTCGATGGCCGATGACCCCAAGAAACGGTTCGAGAGCTATGGATGGAAGGTGTTCGAATGCGACGGGCATGACTTCGACCAGATCGATCGCGCCTATCGCAAGGCCCTCAAGGTGACGGACGTCCCGGTGGTGATAATAGCGAAGACCACGATCGGGTATGGGGCGCCGACGAAGAAGGGCACCGCCGGGGTGCACGGCGCTCCGCTTGGCGCGGAGGAGCTTGCCGGACTTAAGAGGGCGCTCGGCTTCGACCCGGAGAAGAGCTTCTACGTTCCGGAAGAGGTCTACGAGATGTTCGAGCAGCGCGCACTGAGGTGCCACCGCCTGCGCAACGCATACGAGCGCGCGAAGAAGTCGGCCCACACTCCGCCGCCAAGATACACGGCAGACGACCTGTACGGGGCGCTGCCGGCGTTCGATCCGGCGAAGCCCGTCGCCACCCGCGCGGCAAACGGCACCGTCATGAATGCGCTCGCGAAGGTCGCGACCGACCTGATAGGCGGCTCCGCCGACCTCGAGCCATCGAACAAGACGGGGCTCAAGGAATGCGGGTGGCTCGCCGCGGGGGACTATTCCGGGCGCAACATACACTTCGGCATCCGCGAACTCGCCATGAGCGCCATCGTGAACGGCATCACGGCATACGGCGGATACCGCGCATTCGGCGCGACGTTCTTCGTGTTCTCCGACTATTGCCGCCCGGCGATACGCCTCGCGGCGCTGATGAGGCTGCCTTCCATCTGGGTATTCTCGCACGACTCCTTCTACGTTGGGGAGGACGGGCCCACGCACGAGCCTGTTGAGCAGCTTGCCGCCATGCGCACGATGCCGAACGTGGCGACGTTCCGTCCCGCCGACGCGAACGAGACCGGGTGGTGCTGGGTGGAGATGCTGAAGAACACCACGGGACCGAGCTGCATACTCACGACCCGCCAGAACCTGCCGATCCTTGAGGGCACGAGCGCCGAAGGCGTGGCGCGCGGCGCATACACCGTCTACGAAAGCGCGGCGCATCCCGAATACCTGCTCATCGCGTCCGGCTCGGAGGTGTCCCTGTGCGTCGAGGCGGCGAAGCGCATAGCCGAGACTGGCCGCGCGGTGCGCGTGGTGTCCATGCCGTGCAGGGAGCTGTTCGAGCGCCAGCCGCTTGAATACCGCGAAAGCATAGTCCCCGGCACGTGCGTCAAGCGCGTGATCGTGGAGGCCGGCGTGAAGTTCGGATGGGGCGCGTATGTGGCCGACACCTCCAAGACGCGTTTCGTCACGCTTGACCGCTACGGCGAATCGGGACCGTACAAGGACCTGGCGGACCACTTCGGGTTCACCGTCGACAACGTGGAGGCAAAGGTCAGGGAACTGTACTGACGCCTTGCGGAACTTGCTCAAAAACCAACGAAAGGAAAACAATGAAAGTGCTCAAGGACAAGGGTGTTGAGGGAAAGGTCATCGTATGCACCGGCGCGGCCGGCGTCCTGTGCTCCAGCATGACGGAGGACCTGCTGCGCCACGGCGCCAAGGTCGCGGTGCTTGATCTGCGCGGCGACGTGGCCAGGGACTTCTGCGCCAAGCTCGCCAAGAAGGGACTCAAGCAGACGCTCGCCATCGAGGCGAACGTGCTTGACAAGGCCTCGCTTGAGGCGGCCTGCAAGGCGGTGCTGAAGAAGTGGAGGCGCATCGACGTGCTGATAAACGGAGCGGGCGGGAACCATCCCAAGGGGACGACCCCGGCGGAGCAGATGACAAAGGGCACCAAGCTTGAGGATACGTTCTTTGGCCTTACGCCAGAGGGCTTCGAGTTCGTGAACAGGCTCAACCTCGTGGGAACGATCCTGCCGTGCCAGGTGTTCTGCAGGGAAATGCTCAAGAAGGGCGGCGCCGTGCTGAACTTCTGCTCCATGGCCGCATACCAGCCCCTCACCAAGGTGGCGGCATACGGCGCGGCCAAGGCGGGCATCATGAACTTCACCCGCTTCCTCGCTACGCACCTCGCGCCCATGGGCATCCGCGTGAACGCCCTCGCGCCAGGCTTCTTCATAACGAACCAGAACCGCTTCCTCATGCTCGAGAAGGACGGCAAGACGCTCACGCCCCGCGGCAACAAGGTGATCGCGAAGACCCCGATGCGCAAGTTCGGCCAGCCCAGCGACCTGCACGGGGCGGCGCGCTTCCTCCTCTCGGACGAGGCGTCGTTCATCACCGGCGTGACGCTCCCCGTCGACGGCGGCTTCGTCTGCTATTCGGGGGTGTGACAACGCGGCTTGTGTTTCCATGGTGCAAGTGGCTTAAGGAGATATGCTGATATGGACGTCGTTGAGACGCTGAAGTCGGCCGGCATCATTCCGGTCATAGTGATTGAGGACGAGGAAAAGGCGGTGCCGCTCGCGACTGCGCTCGTCGATGGCGGATTGCCGGTGCTTGAGGTTACGTTCAGGACGAAGGCCGCCGCCGGCGCGATAGCGAGGATAAGGGCCGAGGTGCGCGGTGCCATTGTCGGCGCGGGCACGCTCCTGACCATGGGGCAGGTGAGGGCGGCGAAGGCCGCCGGCGCGGAATTCGGCGTGGCGCCCGGCTTCGATCCGGCGATCGTTTCCTGCGCGAACGAGATCGGCCTGCCGATGGTGCCCGGCATAGCGACGGCATCGGAGCTATCCCAGGCGCTTACCGCCGGTGCGCCGATGGTGAAGTTCTTCCCGGCGGAGGCCGCCGGCGGAGTCAAGATGATAAAGAACCTCCTTGGCGCATTCCGCTCTACGGGGGTGAAGTTCATGCCTACGGGCGGAATCAACGCGACGAACGTGAGGGACTATCTTGCGGTCCCGGAGATCGTCGCGTGCGGCGGCACGTGGATAGTCCCCAAGGATGCCCTTGCGGCGGGCGACTGGGCGAAGATAACCGCCCTTGCGGCCGAGGCCAGGAAGATCGTGGAATCCCGCTGACCGTCCACGGGAGATGCGCATCCTCGTCACAGCAGGGCCGACACGGGAATTCATCGATCCCGTGCGGTTCCTTTCGAACCCCTCCACCGGACGGATGGGGTTTGCCGTGGCCCGTGCCGCCAGGCTCGCCGGGCACGAGGTCACGCTTGTGACGGGGCCTGTATCCCTCCGCACCCCCAAGGGCGTGCGGCGCATAGACGTCGTTTCGGCCTGCGACATGATGCGGGCCGTCGAGGCGGAAGGGTTCGACTGCCTTGTGGCGACGGCGGCGGTGGCGGATTGGCGCCCGGCAAGATGCGCCGCGAAGAAGCTGAAGAAGCACGAGATGTCCGGGTCTCTTCGTCTCGTGCGCAATCCCGACGTCTTGAAGACCGTCGCAAGCCGCATTCGCCGATCCGGGAAAAGGAAGGTGCTGATTGGCTTTGCCGCTGAAACGGGAGACCCTTCCGCCGAGGCGTCCCGCAAATGCAGGGAGAAGGGTCTCGATCTCGTGGTGGCGAACGACGTGACCGCTCCCGGCTCCGGCTTCGGGGTCGGCACGAACCGCGTCACGTTCGTAAGGCCGGACGGGACTATAGAGCGGCTTCCGCTCCTCGGGAAAGATGCGGTTGCCCGCAGGATAGTGCGCTTTGCCGAAGGCGCGTTGGGCCGATCTGGCGGTACGCCCTCGACGTTGGGCGCGGTGTCACATTCTTGACCACCCGGTCACTTTTTGACGGCGTGGATGTCCTCTACAGGTGGGGAACGCCATGTTTTCCGGCTCCATTCGTCTTGGCACGCCGATTGCTGAATGTCTATGAAAAGCAAAGGAGTGTGTCATGACGATGAAAGAACTGTATGATAGGGTGATGCTGATAGCCATGAGGGAGTTCGGTACGCTTCAGGGCGTGGAGATATCGCTGTCGCGGAATCCCGAATCCGGGACCGTAACGTACTGCCTTACCAGGGAATGCCGGCGCTTTGCGGCACCGTAAGGCTCCATCGATCCGCGTTGCCATCGCATGGGCGCCGGTCGCTTTTGGTCGGGGCGTGTGGTATAATCTCACGCATGAAGCGGAAGTATGTGTGGATATATTCGGCGTATGCGGTGGCCGCGATTGCGGTTGGCGTGTGCTTTCTCGTGAATCGCATGGGGATCGCGAAGCGTCCGGCCTACGCCTTGGAGGACCTTTCGTCCGAGTATGCCGCATGGGGGATAGACGCGGCCGGGCTGAAGGAATTTGTGCCGCTGCCCACCCATGTGCCGTACGACATATCCGCAGCGGGGATAGGCGGCGACATGTTCAACTGCGCGCGGATCGGCATGGGGGGGCGTTCATGCGCCGTTTGCCACCCTCTTCACGAAGGAGGGGCGGACGGCAGACTGCATATGGGCGTGTTCACCCGCCCTGCGAAGAATGCGCTTTTCGGCAAGTTCTATCTGCACGACGGCTCCGTGTCGAACTTCAGCGCCCTTGTGCGGAGGATGATAGAGGACGAGCGCTTCATCGGCGCGGGTACGCTCTCGAACGCTGTCGCCAATCTCGCGGAGGACGGCAGGATCCGCAGGAAATTCGAGAACTGCTACGGCGATGGCGGGCTCGTCGGGTCCAATCTGGTGGACTCCATCGTAAACTATTCGCGTACGCTCATGACGGCTAACGGGCCGTTCGACCGATTCTGCGGCGGAAGGGACGCGCTTCCCCCCAAGGCGCTGGCCGGCTTCGGGCATTTCAGGGCCCGGAATTGCGCCAGGTGCCATTCCGGGCCGGCCCTTGGCATGCGCGTGATCACGGAGGACGGGATGCGTGTGCCGGCCCTCAGGGGGCTGTCGAGGCGTCGTGTCTACCAGGCGAACGGGCGGCTCTACACCGATCTTGCCGCCGCAGTCGCGATGATGCCGGACAGCGATTTCGAGGAGGACGAGGAAGGCCGGCTTTCCCTGTTGGCGTTTTTGCGCTGTTTGTGATAGACTGCGCACCGTTTTTTGTGCGGAACCGGAAAGGAGGGAAGCGGCATGATGACCATATACATGTGGGAAAACGGTGGCCTCAAGGAGGCGACCGGCTTTTCGCCGTCGTGCTGGATCAACCTTTCCGAGCCTACGACCGCAGAGCTGGAGCAGGTGCTTTCCTTCTCGAAGATACCGCGTGACTTCCTGACCGACCCGCTGGACCGGGAGGAGCGTCCGCGATTCGAGAATGAGGATGGCGTGTCGCTCGTGATCGTCCATGTGCCGTACCCCGTTCGCGGGGACGAGGATGACGAGACGGTGCTGCCGTACGAGACGCTGCCGCTCGGGGTCGTGCTCTTCGGCAGGTCGGTGATCACGATATGCTCACAGCCCACGCCGGTGACCTCCGCGTTCCTGGACCAGATAAGGCGGATATGCCCGCCGAGCGACAGCAACCGATTCCTCTTCCGGCTGCTCTGGCACGCGGCGGTGCTGTTCCTGCGCTATCTGCGCGACATGCACGCCAAGACGGAAAGCCTCGAGGACGCCCTTCACGAATCCATATCGAACGAGGCCCTGCTGAAGCTGCTCACGTACCAGAAGGCTCTCGTGTACTTCTCCACGTCGCTGAAGGCCGACAACATCCTCATAAGCCGCCTTGACCGCGCCAGGCAGCTCAACATGACCGAGGACGACCGCGACGTGCTGGAGGACGCTGAGGTGGAGTACCAGCAGGCGCTCGAGACGGCGACGATCCACGCGGCGGTCCTGAACGGCACGATGGACACGTTCGCGTCCGTCATCAGCAACAACCTTAACCGCGTCATGAAGTGGCTCGCCGTGGCCACGATATTCCTTGCCGTGCCCACGGTGGTGACGTCCGCGTTCGGGATGAACGTCAACCTTCCGCTCGTCCACGATCCGCAGCAGGGCGCGGAGTGGGTGTTCTGGGCCTTGACGGGCATATGCGCCATGGTCCTCATCGCGATATCGGCATTGCTCGTGTATCTTAGGAAGAAACGCATATTCTGACGGCGGCGCAGCCGCATCAATGGATGGAGGTGTGCAGGTGGATATCAGCAGAAGAGGCTTTCTTGGCGCTGCGGCGGCCGCGGCCGCCGGTTGCGCGGTTCGTCCGCTTGCCGTCGATGGAGAGGCCAAGCCCGAATACCACGTGTTTTCGCGCGTGTTCCAGTTCATAAGGGACTACGACCGCGCGGCGGACGTGATCAGGCGGTGCGGCTATGATGGGGTGGAGTGGACCGTCCGGCCGAAGGGGTTCATAGAGCCTTCGTGCGCAGTAAGGGATCTTGCGAAGGCAAAACGCGCTGCGGAGAAGGCTGGGCTAAAGGCGGAATCCATAGTGGTGTCGTTCCTGCGCGGCGACGATCCCGGCGCGGAGGACATCGTCCGGGCGGCGGCGGATGCCGGGTACAGGAGTTTCCGGGGTGCGTATTTCAGGTACGATCCGGCCATCACGATGCGGCAGAACCTCGACACGATAAGGAGGGGCTTCGAGTCGCTCGAGAGGCTCGCGCGCAAGACGGGCGTGAAGGCCTGCTACCAGAACCACAGCACGTACAACCCCAAGGTGGAGCTGTTCGGCAGCGTCGTGTGGGACCTCGCGCAGGTCATTCGCGATTTCGACCCGAAGTACGTGGGGGTGCAGTACGACGTGATGCACGCGCAGGCAGAGACAGGCCCTTCGTGGATGCATTCCGTCGGCATAGTCGCGCCATGGATAGACATTCTCTGCCTCAAGGACTTCTGGTTCGAGCCAATGCCGTCCAACCCGAAGATGTGGCGCCGCCACCTCTGCATGGCCGGCGAGGGCATCGTCCCGTGGGGCCGGTACCGCGAGATACTTGGGCAGTATTCGGTCAGGCCGCGCTACACGGTCCACTTCGACTACGACTTCCCGGAGGACGAGGCGGGGGCTATCCGCTGCGCGACCGCCGACCTCAGGTTCTACCGTTCGCGGCTTGGCTGAATCGGTTCGCGCATGGCGAGAAGGATCGGTTTCCCTGAATACGACCTCCACCCGCGAGGCGCGCGGGTGGACGATGCCGTCGCGAGGTTCGACAGGATCGTATCCGAGGCGCGTGGCGGCGGATGGAACCTGTTCGCGGTCATCACCGGGTACGGCTCTTCCGGCGGCACGGCCATGATCAAGGGCGCGATACTTGCCGCCTGCCGCAGGTACGTGCGGCAGAACCACATCCGCGGATTCCTCGACGGCGAGTTCGCCGGGGACATGTTCTCTCCGCAGTACCTTGCATTCCCCGAAGCGGCCCGCATTCCAAGCTTCTACAAGCGATTCCCGAATCCCGGCATCGTATTCGTGTGCGTGTAATGCCATTGCCGCTGGCGATTTGCGCTGTCGGGCATATGCGGCCGCTTGGCATGACTCGCATAAATGGCGGCTATTTCGAGGTTTCCCAACATATCCCAAGGCACCTTCAAAAACTTAACAAAGGCTAACACTTTGTCTTGCGGATTATGGTATAATATGTGGCCGTTGCGGAACTGGCGATAGCGGACGAGTGTCCGCAAGTGGAGTGTACCACGTGAACCGCAATCCGGCGGAAGCCGGGGGAGCCGTTCGTCTGGGCGACAGTGTTGATGAAGGGGGAACCCGAAATGAGCATTAACTATCCAGCATGGGAAGGTTTCGTGGGTGGCGAATGGCAGGAGGAGATCGATCCTGCGGAGTTCATTCGCCTGAACTATACGCCGTACGACGGAGACTCGTCGTTTTTGGCGAACGCGACTGACGCGACTACGGAGTTGTGGAACAGATTGCAGGCGCTGCAGAAGGAGGAGAGGGCCAAGGGTGGCGTTCTCGACATGGATACGGACGTCGTCTCGTCCATCACCTCGCACAAGCCTGGCTATCTTGACAAGGATCTCGAGAAGATCGTCGGCCTCCAGACCGACAAGCCGCTCAAGCGCGCATTCATGCCGTATGGCGGCATAAAGATGGCGGAGGAGGCGCTGACGACCTACGGCTACAAGCCCAATCCTGAACTGCACCGCATCTTCACGGAGTACCACAAGACCCACAACCAGGGCGTCTACGACGCCTATACGCCGGAAATGCGCAAGGCCCGCAAGAACAAGATCATAACCGGCCTTCCCGATACGTATGGGCGCGGGCGCATCGTCGGCGACTATCGCCGCGTCGCGCTATACGGCATTGACCTGCTGATCGCCGGCAAGGAACGCGATCTGCCGATGGTCGGCGTAGGCTCGATGCCTGAGGACGTCATCCGCGGGCGCGAGGAAGTCGCAGAGCAGATCCGCGCGCTCAAGGCCATGAAGGTGATGGCCGCGAGCTACGGCTTCGACATCTCCGGCCCGGCCAGGGATGCGCGCGAGGCCGTGCAGTGGACGTACTTCGGCTACCTCGCGGCGATCAAGACCCAGAACGGCGCGGCGATGTCCATCGGCCGCATCTCGACGTTCCTCGACATCTACATCTCCCGCGACTTGCAGGCGGGCAAACTCACCGAGCAGGAGGCGCAGGAGCTCATCGACCACCTCGTCCTCCATTTGCGCATGGTGAAGTTCGCGCGCATCCCCGAATACAACCAGCTCTTCTCCGGCGACCCCGTTTGGGCGACGCTCTCGATTGGCGGCTTGGGCTGCGACGGCCGCTCGATGGTCACGAAGAACGACTACCGCATCCTCCACACGCTGGAGACGATGGGCCCCAGCCCGGAGCCGAACCTCACGGTCCTCTACTCGCCGCGCCTCCCGGAGGCGTTCAAGCGCTACGCCGCGAAGATCTCGGTCGCGACGTCGAGCGTGCAGTACGAGAACGACGAGATCATGCGCCGCGTCTGGAGCGACGACTACGCGATCTGCTGCTGCGTCTCGGCGACGCACACCGGCAAGGAGATGCAGTTCTTCGGCGCGCGCGCCAACCTCGCCAAGTGCCTCCTCTACGCCATCAACGGCGGCGTGGACGAGAAGACGCGCGCGCAGGTTGGTCCGGAGCTCCGTCCGCTCACGGACGACGTGCTGGACTACGCGAAGGTGCTGAAGTCCTACCACGCGATGATGGACTGGCTCGCCGGACTCTACGTCCACACGCTGAACCTCATCCACTTCATGCATGACCGCTACTACTACGAGGCGGCGCAGATGTCGCTCATCGACACGGATGTCGAGCGCACGTTCGCGACGGGCATCGCGGGCTTCTCTCACGCGGTCGACTCGCTCTCGGCGATCAAGTACGCGAAGGTCAGCGTCATCCGCGACGAGACCGGGCTTGCCGTCGACTACAGGGTCGAGGGCGACTTCCCGCGCTACGGAAACGACGATCCCCGCGCCGACGAGATCGCGAAGGCCCTCCTCAAGGAGTTCATGAACAAGATCCGCAGCCACCACACCTACCGCCACGCGACGCCGACGACGTCGATCCTCACGATCACGTCGAACGTGGTCTACGGCAAGGCGACGGGTGCGATGCCCGACGGGCGCAAGGCCGGCGAGCCGCTGTCGCCCGGGGCAAACCCGTCCTACGGCGCGGAGAGGAACGGCCTTCTCGCCTCCCTGAACTCTGTCGCGAAGCTTCCGTACGGATATGCTTTGGACGGCATCTCCAACACGCAGACGATCCATCCTTCGGCTCTCGGCAACGACGAGGCGATGCGGGAGGCTACGCTCACCCGCGTGCTGGACGGCTACTTCTCGCAGGGGGCGCACCACCTGAACGTGAACGTCTTCGGCACGGAGAAGCTGGTCGACGCGATGGAGCACCCGGAGAAGCCGGAGTACGCGAACTTCACGATCCGCGTCTCTGGCTACGCCGTGAAGTTCATCGACCTCACCCGCGAGCAGCAGCTCGACGTCATCAGCCGCACGTGCCACAAGAGCCTGTGAGGCCTTGACAATCGTTACTCTGTTTCTGGCGAGGAGATGGAACTATTGGCACGTTAGCGCACAATGCTTGTGCCGAGGTCGGCTATTGCGCATTTCATGGAAATGCGTCCACGGGATTCGGTGTCAAAAATGCCAAAAATGGGTAAACTCCAAGGGGCATGAGGTTGAAATTGCGGACGGATTTTTGTATCATACGCCCTATCTGTTTTTCACATCAACATCAGTAAGGAGAAGAATAATGTCGAAGAAGTGTACGTGTGGCTGTTGCGGGGTGGACGATGGCTTCCAGGCGCCTACGAAGCCACTTGACTATCTCAGGTTGCATGCGGGGGCGAAGCCGGAGGTGGTCGCGATCGCATGGGAGCGCGAGGACGGGTACACCTTCCGCTATGACGTGCATCTTCCGAAGGGCATACATTCCTCGGCGCGTCCCGGCGTGGTCCATCTCGTCGAGCGCTGCGTGAAGTTCGTGCTCTGGGCCGCAGGCGGATGGAAGCTCTACCTTTCCGGACCTGACTGGATCGTGAAGCCGATCGCCAAGGACTATTCGGCGAAGGGCGCGCGCAGGTTCGACTACGGATTCTTCAAGGACCTCTACGGCAGGCCGTTCGAGGTCGAGATTCTTCCCCTCAAGAAGATGCCCGCGACCAACGAGCGCGAGGTCGTCGTCAAGAACAACACGAACGGAGACCGCATAGGGTTCGACCTTGGCGCATCCGACTTCAAGATATCGGCGCTAAAGAACGGCAAGGTCGTGTTCTCCAAGGAGTTCCCGTGGGATCCCCGCAACCAGCCCGACCCGGAGTACCACTACACCAGGCTTTCCGCAGGGCTTGAGGAGGCCGCGCAGGCCCTTGGCGGCAAGGTGGACGCCATCGGCGGCTCGACGGCGGGGACGCTTGTGGGCAAGCGGCTCGGCCCGGCATCCCTCCTTCGGGCGATCCTCGAGAAGAACCCCAAGAAGAAGGACGAGGCGCGCAACCTCTTCACCCGCATCGAGGAGGAGTGGCAGGTTCCTTTCGAGGTGTACAACGATGGCGACGTGACCGCGCTCGCGGGCGCGATCACGATGAAGAAGAGCGGCATCCTCGGAGTGGCGATGGGTTCGTCCGAGGCGGTCGGGTACATCAACCCGAAGGGGGCGCTCACGGGACGCATCTCGGAGCTCGCGTTCGCCCCGGTGGACCTCAACCCGAACGCGGCCCGCGACGAGTGGAGCGGCGACGCCGGCGTTGGCGCGATGTACTTCTCCCAGCAGGCGGTCAACCACCTCGCCTGCAAGTACGGCTTCAGGTTCCCGAAGTCGATGAGGCTCCCCGAACGCCTCAAGGTCGTCCAGGCCGCCGCGGAGGCTCACGACCCGAAGGCCCTCAAGGTGTACCTCATGATCGGCCGCTACCTGGCGAATGCCGTGTGCTGGTACCGCGAGTTCTACGACTTCTCGAACCTCATGATCCTCGGGCGCGTCACGTCCGGCCTCGGCGGCGAGCTGATACTCGAGACCGCGAGGATGGGGCTCGAGGCCGTGGATCCGGCGCTGGCGGAAGAGGTCGATGTGTTCATGCCGGACGAGAAGGCCCGCCGTCTCGGACAGTCCGTCGCGGCGGCCCAGATCCCCGTCATCAGGAAGTGAGGCGGCAAATGAGCAGCAGGACCTTTTCCGCAGAGCAGCTTCGCGAAGTGATCGCGCTGTTCCAGGTGTACGGCGACATCGTGGCGGTGAACCGCTACGGGTCGGGCCACATAAACGACACGTTCAAGGTTGACATCTCGCTTGGCGGCGTGCCGGTGTCGTACGTGCTCCAGCGCATAAACGACGGGATATTCACCCGCCCCGACCGCGTGATGGAGAACATCGCACGCGTGACGAACCACATACGCTGCAAGTTCGCCGGCGCGGACGACGCGTCCCGCCGCACGCTCACGGTGATACCGTCCCGCGACGGCCAGCCGGTCGCGCGCGGCCCGGAGGGCGGCTGGTGGCGCATGTACGTGTTCATCGCGGGGGCGAAGACCGTAGACCTCATCGAGAACGCGGACCAGGCCCGCAAGGCCGCCAGGGCGTTCGCCGGGTTCCAGAACGCGCTCGCGGACCTTCCCGCCCCGCGCCTCTACGAGACGATCCCCAACTTCCACAACACGCTGTCGCGGATAGACCAGCTCAACGTCGCGGCGGAGGAGGACAAGGTCGGCCGCAAGGCGTCAGTCGCAGCGGAGCTCGCGTTCGTTGCGGCCCGCACGGAGGAGGCCGGCAGGATCGTGAAGATGATGGCGGCGGGCGAGATCCCGGAGCGCATCACCCACAACGACACGAAGATCAACAACGTGATGCTCGACGACTCCACGGGCGAGGGCATCGCGGTGATAGACCTCGACACGGTGATGCCCGGCTGCGCGCTCTACGACTTCGGCGACATGGTGCGCACGTCCACGGCGGCGGCCGCCGAGGACGAGAGGGACCTCTCCAAGGTGTTCTCCCGCAAGGAGTACTTCGAGGCGCTCGTCAGGGGGTATCTCTCCGAGGCGAAGTTCCTCACCGAGGCGGAGAAGGAGAACCTCGCGTTCTCCGGCCGCCTCATCACCCTGACGATCGGGATACGCTTCCTCACGGACTATCTTGCCGGGGACACGTATTTCCACACCGCCTATCCCGAGCACAACCTGGTGCGCTGCCGCACGCAGTTCAGGATGGTCGAGTCGATGGAGGCGCAGAGGGACGAGTACGAGGCGATCGTCCGGGCGGAAGCCTGAGCGGCGCCTTCGAACGCGATGGTTTCCTGAGATGGGAGAGGACGTAAAGACGCCGCCGCACAGCGCGGAGGCCGAGCGCGGCGTGCTCGGCTCCATACTGCTCGACGCGGAGACGGGCGAGGATACTCGCGTCCTCGACCTGTGCCTCACGCACGGCATCGAGCCGGAGTCGTTCTTCGATCCGCGCCACAGGATCATATTCGAGACGCTCCTCGAGATGTCGCGGGAGACGCTGCCGGTGGACGGCGTCACCCTCATAGAGCGGCTGCGGGCGCGTGGGAGGCTCGAGTCGGTGGGCGGCCTTCCGGTGGTGGAGGCGCTGATCTCGGGAACGCCCACATCCGCCCATGCGGAATACTACATAGACATCGTCCGGCAGAAGCACGTGCTTCGCAAGCTGATATCAACGGCGCAGGAGACGGAGCGCAAGTGCTACGATGGCGATGGGCGCAACGCGGACGTGATACTCGGCGAGGCCGAGAGCGCGTTCCTCGGCATCGGCGGCGATACGTCCACGAAGACCGACTGGAAGACGGCGATAGACCGCACGTTCAGGTCCCTCGAGAGGCTCTTCGAGTCGACCGGGATGATCGAGGGGCTGCCGACAGGGTTCAAGTACATAGACGAGAAGCTGCTCGGGCTCAAGCCGGCCGAGATGATCGTGATCGCGGCACGCCCGTCAGTCGGAAAGACGTCCTTCGCGATGAACATAGCCGAGTGCGTCGCAATGGGCGCTGACATCAACGGACGGAAGTTCGAGGGCGAAAACGGGCGGCCGCACCCGGTGCTGATCTTCTCGCTCGAAATGGACGCCGAGTCGCTTGCCAAGCGCATGCTCTGCGGACGCGCCCACGTGAGCTCATGGCGCATCGCCCGCAACCTCATGGCGGCGACGGAGAAGGCGGATGCCACGGCCTCGCTCATCCGTGCGGCGGGCGAGCTGAAGAAGGCCCCGATATACATCGATGACGCGAGCGGGCTCGACATATCGGACCTCCGGGCGAGGGCGCGGCGCATGAAGCGCCAGCACGGGATTGAGCTTGTCGTGATAGACTACCTCCAGCTGTGCCAGTGCCGGGAGGTGTCCAAGCAGGGGCGTCAGATAGAGGTGAGCCGGATCTCGGGAAGCATAAAGTCCATGGCAAAGGAACTCCACATCCCGGTGATAGTGCTTTCCCAGCTGTCCCGCGCGAACGAGCAGCGCGGCGACAAGAACGAGGTGCCGAAGCTTTCCGACCTGCGCGATTCCGGCGCCATCGAGCAGGATGCGGACGTCGTCATGATGCTTCGCCGCCCGTCCATGGTGCGCGCGACCCGCGACGACGTTGAGACGCAGAACCTTGCGGTGGTGGACATAGCGAAGCACCGCAACGGCGAGGTCGGAGACGTGAAGATGAACTTCTTCCGCGATTACGTCCGCTTCGGCGACAGGTCGCAGAAGGACGAGACCGCAGCGGCGGAGGAGGTCCAGAGGCAGATGGACGAGGCCGCCGCCCCACACGAGGTGCGTCAGGACCAGATAATAATCGAAGACCTGATGTGAGGGGGATGCTATGCTTCACGTTGTGGCGACACCGATAGGCAACCTTGGCGACATCAGCGCGCGGGCGGTCGGGTGCCTGAAGTCCGCGCAGCTCATCGCCTGCGAGGACACCCGCCGCACGTGGCAGCTGCTTACGCACTTCGGCATACCGCGCCCCGAGATGGTCTCGTACCGTCAGGGCAACGAGGAGCGCATCGCCGAAGTGGTGGTGGCGGCGGTGGACGCCGGAAAGGAAGTGGCGCTCTGCTCGGACGGCGGATACCCCGGCATATCGGACCCCGGATATCGTCTGATCAGGAAGTGCGCGAAGGAGGGCGTTCCGTATTGCGTCGTGCCGGGGGCGAGCGCGGTCGACGTGGCCCTGCTGATGAGCGGCCTCTCCACAAGCTCGTTCACGTTCAAGGGGTTTCCGCCGCGCGGGCCGGGCGCCATCCGCAACTGGTTCGCCGCCGAAAGGGAGCACGACCACACGCTCATATGCTACGAGTCCCCATTCCGCGTGTCGGCGACGCTTGAGGCGGCGCATGACGTGTTTGGCGACCGCGAGGCGGCGGTGTGCATGGAGCTTACGAAACTGCACGAGCGCGTCTCGCGCGGATATCTCGGCGACCTTGTGGCGGAGTTCAGGGACCGGAAGGTCAAGGGGGAGGTCGCGATCGTGATTGCGGGCAACAACCCCAAGTTCATGAGGGAAAGCACCTTAACAAAGGAGTCGTGACATGAGATTCGCAGCCGTGAAGAATGTGGTTATGGTGTCATTGGCCGTTGCAGGCGCAACGCTGTTCGGGGCCTGCGGCGCGGCTGACCAGGAAGCCGCGGGCCGGTGCGGCAAGAAGATCGCGGAGAGGTTCGGGAAGGTCAGGCAGGATCGGATGCAGGGGGCGCTACGCACCACATTCGCCATGGATGGCTGCGAGGCGTGGGTCGTAGAACCTGAGAAGCCCGCCGCAGACGGAAGGTGGGTGTGGTGCATGGAGTGGCCTACGGCATTCCAGGATCGCGTAGGCGTGAAGGCGCTCCTTGAGGCAGGCTACCATTGGGTGACGTTCAACCCGTCGCAGGGGAAGGTGTATGCGGGCAACCAGAACGACGAGATGATCGCGAAGCGCAGGGCGTTCCAGGAGTTCCTCGTCGATGAGCTTGCCCTCGCGAAGAAGTGCGGCCTGATAGGCATGAGCTGGGGCGGATACTATTCGGTGCGCTACGCCTCCACGCATCCGGAGTGCGTGTGCGCAATCTACCTTGACGCCCCGCTTCTTGACTTCACCACATTGCAGGGATTCGACAAGAAGGATGGGAACTGGAGCCGCAAGGGCCTCGCCAAGTACTATCCCTTCATCACCGACACGTATGATGGCGCGAACGATCCCTACCAGAGCGTGAACCGGGCGGAGCCAATCGCCAAGGCGGGCATCCCGATGCTGATCCTCTATGGTGGGGCGGATGCCGTAGTGCCGCCGGAGAGGAACTGCATGCGCTTTGCGGACTCGTTCGAGAAGGCCGGCGGCAACCTCATGATGGAGCGTCGCGCCAAGTGGGGACACCACCCCCATGGCGTTGAGCCGAACGAGGTGCAGCGTCTCGTGAACTTCTTCGATCGCGGCTACGGCAAATAGCTCAAGGGACTCCATTTGCGATTTTGCCGGAAATTAGGGCTTGCAGTTTCTTTTCGGGTGAACTCCAGTGGTGCGCAAAGCGCCAAATGAGGGGGTACTGTGGTATAATACGCACCATGATTTCGTGGTTTTTTGTGCTTGGTGTACCTCTTGCCGCATACGGCCTCTTTGCCGTGGCGCGTCCTTCGCTTGCCGCAAAGGCGCTCGTGGCGTTTCCCCGCAATCGTGCCGTCGGGGCGGCGCTTTGCGCGACAGGGTGGCTGTGGACCGCATATGAGCTGGATACGATAGGGATCGAGATATTCGACCGGTTCCTGAAGGCGTTCCCGTTCGAGCTGTGGATTCTGGCCGTCGTGCTTACCGTGCTGACGTGCTGGTGGATGGCGAACCTCCTGCCGATTCGCGGCCTTTCGGCGATACTGATGCTTTTCCCCGCAGAGCTTTTCCCCGTGATAATGCTGGAGGATACGCGGTGGAGGCTTGCGCTCGTGGTGTTTGCGTATCTGTGCGCAATTGCCGGCATGTTCGGCATGTTCTATCCATGGCGCATAAGGCAGCTGATCGCGTGGATCGCGGCTTCCCCATGCCGGGTTCGGGCGGCGGCCGTGGCTCCGCTTGCCGTCGGCGCACTGTATCTGGTTCTTGGATGTGCGCTTTGACGCCGCCGCCTGTCGGCATTGCCTTTCACTTCACAGCATAGGAAGTTCACATATGACATCGACGATCGAAAAGATACTGGCCAATCCCAAGGCCTATCCCCAGGACGTAACTCGCCTCGGCGAATGCAAGATACCCTCGCCGGTGCGGCGGCACGGGTTCGTGGACGAAGACGAGCGGATACTCGTAAACGACAACTGCTCGATAGTCAAGTACCTCACGGAAAAGCTCGGCCAGGCTCCGAGCTTCGAGCGGGCGGGCCCGCACGCGAAGATATACCACGACCCCAGCTGGACGCGCGTCGGCATCCTTACGGCGGGCGGACTCTGCCCCGGCCTGAACACCGTGATCAAGGGACTCGTGGAGATGCTTACGTTCGACTATGGCATCAAGACCATATACGGCATAAAGTTCGGCTTCGCCGGCCTCAGCCCGAAGTTCGGATACAAGCCCTTGATGCTGGATCCCGATGTCGTAGATACGATCCACGAGCTCGGCGGCACGATACTCGGCTCGTCGCGCGGGCAGCAGCCCACCGACGAGATTGTGGATACCCTCGTGCGGATGAACATCAACGTGCTGTTCGTGATCGGCGGCGACGGATCCCTGCGTTGCGCCCGCGACGTCGCCGAGGAATGCCTGAGGCGAGGACTCAAGATATCCGTCGTCGGCGTCCCGAAGACAATCGACAACGACCTGCAGTTCGTCGGGCGTTCCTTCGGCTTCGAGACCGCCGTCGCCGAGGCCACGGCGGTGATACGCAATGCGCACATGGAGGCACGGGGCACCTTCAACGGCATCGGGCTCGTGAAGCTGATGGGGCGCGATTCCGGCTTCATCACGGCCTATGCGACCATCGCGAACCCGGTTGTGAACTTCTGCCTGATACCCGAGATGGACTTCACCACGGAGAGCCTGCTCAAGGCCCTCGAACGCCGTTTCGCGAGCGGCAAGACGCACACGGTCGTCGTCGTCGCGGAGGGCGCGGGACAGCGGCTGATAGAGGGCGAGTCGGCGGGTGTTGACGCCTCCGGCAACGTGCTCAAGAAGGATATCGGGGAATTCCTGAAGCGCCACATAACAAACCACTTCAAGGCGCAGGGGACGATATGCTCCGTGAAGTATTTCGATCCCAGCTACATGATCAGGTCGGTTCCGGCAAGGGGCACTGACGCGATCAGCTGCTACATGCTTGCCCGCAGTGCGGTGCACGCGGCCATGGCCGGGCGCACGAACTGCGTCGTCGGGCAGACCGAGGAATGGAACACCCTCGTCCCGATAAGCCTTGCGACGATAGAGCGCCAGAAGGTGATGCTGAACAGCGACCTGTGGCGCAGCGTGATGGACGCGACGGGGCAGGAGTTCTACATGAAGGACGACTTCACGTCTGCCGCCGACGTGACGATGGCCCCGTAATCGAGGCGAATGAGCAGGCCGGTGCCGATGCTGGTGGGGTCCGGCGGGCGATTCTTCGCCCGCTGGTCGCGCGATGATGCCGTCATGCGCACGAAGAACAGGAGCGTGTTCGAGGCTCCCGACAGCATTGATTCCGCCGACGACGCCTTCCTTCTGGCGCTCCGTTCGGACGACGGCACGATCCGCTGGGATTCGGCGGACGACCTGCGCGACCTCGGCCGCCGGCTTGGGGCCTGGCGTCTCGGGGGGGCTGGCGGCCCCGCCGCCAATTCGCGGATAGTGTTCCGTCTCGTGGCGCCTCCATCCGATGGCGACGGACGGTGGCGGCTTGAGCTGGATTCGCCGCCAAAGACGGCGGCGGCGCTCCGCGCCATCGGCATGGCATGCCGCGCATGGCCGCCGCTTTGCGGAATGTCGGACATGTCGCTTGACCTTGAGCAGTCGGAGATTGAGGCGTTCATCCGGGTCGGGGCGGCTTCGCTGCGGTCTGCGGGATATCGCGTGGACATGCCGGAGGATCTTGCGGCCGAAGTGTCTGCCGAGGCCGTGGTGTCTCCCGAAGGCGCCTCCGCCGGGCGCGGAACGGATTCCGCCGGGCTTCGGGCGAGCGTCACGGTCCGGGTGGCGGGGGAGAAGGTGACCCGCGACGAGATAGTGTTTCTCCTTGAGCAGGGCTCGAGCGTCGTGTTCTTCCGCGGACGCTGGATAGAGGTCGACCGCGGAATCCTGAGGTCGGCGCTGAAGGTGCTTGAGGCGGCGGATGGCCGGAAGATGACGGCGCGCGAGGCGATGGCGTTCGCGTTCGGGTTCCGCCGGGCGCGGGGACTTGCCGCATCGCGGGTGAAGGGGACCGGGTGGTTCGGCAAGGTGCTTGAGGAGCTTCGCTCCGGCGACAGGTTCCGCCAGCTGCGCAAGCCGAGGGGCTTCAAAGGCGCGCTTCGGGACTACCAGCTCCGCGGCTATTCGTGGCTGAAGTTCCTCACGGACAGGGGATTCGGGGCCCTGCTCGCGGATGACATGGGCCTCGGCAAGACCGTGCAGGTGATCGCATGGATGCTCAAGCGCAGGGAGGGCGGCAGCTTCCGGACGCTTGTCGTCGCTCCGGTCAGCGTGACGATGAACTGGGTGCGCGAGATCGAAAGGTTCGCGCCGAAGATGAAGGTGATGCTCCATCAGGGGAAGGAACGCCTTGCGGGCATGTCGCTGCGCACTTCGGCTTCGCAATGCGACGTGGTGGTCACCGGCTATCCGCTTTTCACAAAGGATTTCAGGGCGTTGGGCGACATCCGATTTGACGCCCTCGTGCTGGACGAGGCGCAGACGATAAAGAACCCCGACACTTGTGCGGCCCGCGCGGCGAGGACGTTCCCGTGCGCCGACAGGATCGCCCTCACGGGTACGCCCTTCGAGAACCGGGTGACCGACCTGTGGAGCATAGAGGAATTCCTGAATGCGGGCATGCTCGGCACAAGGGGCGAATTCATCCGGGATTTCGAGCGTCCGCTGCGCGAAGGCGGGGACGTATCCGCGCTTGCGGAGCTGAAGAAGACGCTTGAGCCGTTCCTCTTGCGCAGGATGAAGAACGACCCCGGAATCGCCGCCGAGCTCGGCCCGAAGCGCGAGGTCCGCGAGTATTGCGTGCTTTCGCCGCGCCAGCGTGCCGCGTACGAGGTGGCCCTGGCCCGCTACGCGAATGGCAGGCATGGCGGCGCGGGCGGCAAGGGGGCGGCGCTTGCGCTGCTTACGGAGCTTAAGCTTGTGTGCGACGGCCTGCTTGGCGACGGGACGCTGCATGGCGGGAAGGTCGAGAGGGTGGAGCAGCTGCTCGAAAGCATATTCGAGGCGGGGGAGTCCGCGCTCGTGTTCACCCAGTACGTGAAGGTCGGCGAAAGGCTCAGGGAACTGATGGGGAAGAGGTTCGGGATGAGGGTGCCGTTCCTGCATGGAGGGCTCCAGCCTTCGGCGCGCGAGGCGCAGATAGCCGCATTCAACTCGTCGACGCGGCCTTCGGCGTTCATCCTGTCGCTCAAGGCCGGCGGTTTCGGGCTAAACCTCACGAAGGCGACCCACGTGATACACTATGACCGGTGGTGGAACCCCGCCGTTGAGAACCAGGCCACGGACCGGGCCCACCGCATCGGGCAGACGCATTCGGTGCTCGTGCACCTGTTCATGGCGCACGGGACGCTTGAAGACAGGATCGATGCCCTGCTTGAGGAAAAGCGCGCACTCGCCGGCGAGCTTGTCGTGTCCGGCGAGAGCTTCCTCCTCGAGATGGGGGATGCGGAATTTGGCCGCACGGTCGGGCTGTCCGGACAGTGAATGTGCGGACGGGGCGTTTATGGTATAATGCCGGACGATTGTCAACAACAAGGTAGGTGCAAGAGAAATGTCAAAACCGCTGAACATAGTCGTGTGCGGATCGCTCGTTCCTGATCCGCTGCAGACGCTTGAGCCGGTCCAGACCCCACAGGGTCCCGGGCTGAAGAACGAACAGATGCTGCCGTCCGTGCTGGATCCGTGGGCCGCGTGTGCGCTTTACGAGGCGGCCGCGCTGGCGAAGCGGCGGCCGGGCTCAAAGGTCACGTTGGTCGCGCTTGGCCCCAAGGCGAAGCTCCAGCAGCTGATGATGACGGTCGCGCAGAAGGCGCCGTTTGAGCTTGTGGCGGTGAATGCCGCCGCCGGCGGGTTCACAGACGCGAAGGCGACCGCCACGGAGCTCGCGAAGGCCATCAGGGCGATGCCCTCCGCCCCAGACCTCCTGTTTGGCGGATGCGCGAGCGCTTCGCGCGACGCCGGGGTGACGCTCCAGTTCGTGGCGGAGATGCTTGGGATAACGGAATTCTTCAATTCCGTGGACGAGATCAGGGTCGCGGACGACGATACCTTCACCGTGAAGGAGCGGATCGAGGGCGGCAAATACCTCTCGTCCACATGCAGCGGATTCCCTGCCGCCGTCGGCTGGGCCACGGGAAGCCTCCCCGAGCCGCCGAACAACCCGCAGGTCGGGATGATGAACATGCGTGGCGTCATGCCGGCCCTGATGAAGGCGCCGGCGGCAGACGTCGGCGTGGGGGATGTCGTGTGGGAGAGGACGGAAGTGCCTGTCTCGAAGCGCAGCACCGTCGTCAAGAAGGACATGTCCGTGGAGGATATCGCCAAGGAAATCGTGGAGTGGGTGAAGTCATGAAGATCGTAGCATTCAAGATGGGCGGCAACGGGACATTCGCGCAGGATGTGCCCGCCCTTGCGGAAGCGGTGAGGTCGAGCGGGGCGGACGTGGTGATTCTCCCGGGGAACTCCCGCGTGAAGCGCTCCGCCGCGGCGGCGGCGCTGCGCGCCGGGGCGGACATAGACACCAACGTGGTCGATCTCGAGGTCGTGGACGGCAAGGCGGTCGCAAGCCGCTGGGTCTACCGCCAGCGCATATTCACGAAGTTCTCGCGCCAGGCGAAACAGTGGGTCGTGGTCGCAGACCCCACGCTGTTCGATGGGATGTGCGCCAAGGTCGGGGCCGAAGAGGCTGCGTTCGCGGAACCAGCCGGCGCCACGCGCACCACCGTAAACGGCACGGAGAATGCCGGCGGGGGCGGAGAGTCCACAATCAAGCCGGATGCCGAGCTCCTGTTCGTCGCCGGCGCTGGCTGGACAAAGAAGCAGGCCGATGGTGCGCTTCACCTCGATGACGCGGCTTCGGCCATCACGGGATTCCTCTCAAGGTCGGGCGCTTCGCTCGGCTCGTCCAAGTCTCTCGTGGACATGCCTGAGGCCGCCGCCGCATTCGGGTTCATGAGCCACATGAACCAGGTCGGGCAGACGGGATCTACGCCGCGACACAAGAAGGGGCTTTCCACCTGCTGCCACGGCGAGGAGCCGCACGTCGTCGGATGGCGTTTCGTGAGCGAGCGCAGGGCGGTGAACCTTGACGCGAACTGCGGATGGGCGCAGGGCAAGGCGGATGTCGTGTACGTGGCCGATGCGTTCGAGGTGATGCGCAAGGTCAACGAACTGCTTGGCTGACGGACCGATGCCCGCGGCTGACGAGATCACGGTCGGCATCGTAGGCTGCGGCAGGTGCGCGGTTTTCGGGCATCTGCCGGCATTGGCCAGGATGCGGGACCGGTTTCGCGTCGTCGCCGTGTGCGACGTGGAGAGATCCAGGAGGGAGCGCATCGAGCGCGACTTCCCGGACGTGCGCCACTACCGCAGGCTTGAGGACATGGTTGAAGACCGCGACCTCAGGCTGGCGCTCATCGCGACCCCCACGCTTTCGCACGAGGCAATGTCCATCGGGTGCCTCGGGCGCGGGCTGTGGACCGTCTGCGAGACTCCCGTCGCGCTTTCCCATGAGGGTGCGCTTGCGCTCCGAGGCGCATCGCTCAAGGCGGGCGGGCGGCTCATTCCGGCGGTGCCGGCGCTTTTCTCGAACGAGTTCCGGCTCGCCTCTATGGCCAGGACACGGAAGGACATCGGAAGCCTCTATGACATCCGCATCAGGCACGGGATGTACCGCAGGCGCAGGGACTGGCAGGCGACGTTGAAGCGTGCCGGCGGCGTCCTGCGCTTTGCGGCGCAGGAGCCGGTCCTCCAGGCCCTGTCGCTGCTTCATGCCCCGCCGGTTCAGATGTGGAGCGAGACGAAGAAGATCGTGTCCCTTGGGGATGCGGAGGACTATGTGCGGCTGCTGATGCGTACGGCGGATGGCGTGACTGCGGACATAGAGGTGAATTCCGCAGAGCTCGCGGCGGACACGCCGGCCATCACGCTGCGCGGCACACGCGGCTCCTTCTCGGTGATGCCGGGGGCGGCGTCCGGCCGATGCCGCATGATAGACCCGTCTCGGCAATTCGCGAAGCGTCGCAGCAGCGTCGCGCTGCCGCCGCTCGAGGTCGATTCCGAAGAGGTGCGCATCATGGAGGAATCGGTGGAGATCCCCGATCCGATGTCGCCGTACGAGGCCTTCTGGGATGCGGTATACGCGGCGGTGGCCGGGGAATGCCCGTTCCCTGTCGACTTCGACCTGGTTGTGGAGATGGTGCGCTACATCGGCATCGCAGGGAAGCCGGCGCCAATCGCCATTTGACCTCCAGAGGCGCATCCTGCCTGATCTCGGTTGGCGGGCTTCTCAATTTGTCTCGCGTCGGATCATGATTTGCCATTCCTTTCTCAAAGGCGTTGTAGTATAATGCCGAGGCAAATTCAACAACGAAAGGATAGACAGGCATGAACCTCAGGATACCCCTCAAGCCGGTGCAGGGCTACAACAAGATCTTCGACGTGGGCGAGTACAGGATGGAACTCACCAGATTCGGCCTCATCAAGCTCGCGAAAGGCGCGTCATACGCCGGCGAGACGGGCGAGACGGAAGTCGCGCTCGTCCTCATGGGCGGCAACTTCGCGGCAGAGGGCGACGGCTGGAGCTTCGAGGTGGCGGACGGCCGCAGGAGCCCGTTCACGGGCAAGCCGCACTGCCTCTACATGCCGCGCCGCACACGCTACACGATCACCGCGCTTTCGGACGTCGAACTTGCGTACAACGGTTCGCCCGCGACGCGCGACACGGCGAAGCCGACAATGATCCGTCCGGAGGACACGCGCCACATCGAGCTCGGCAGGGACAACTGGACGCGCACGTCGGAGATCATCCTCGACGAGAGGTTCGACTCCGAGCACTTCTACATCGGCGAGGGCATGATCCCGAGCGGAAACTGGTCCGGCTACCCGAGCCACCGCCACGACGTCAGCAACCCGCCGGCTGAACTGGACATGGAGGAGACGTACTTCTACCTCTTCGACAAGGTGGGCGCGGACGCCGGGACGCCCAACGAGGGCTTCGGCTTCCAGAGCGTCTACACGCCGGAGGGTGTCGTGGCCAAGAAGTTCGGGGAGCGCCTGAACGAGGCGTACCGCGTCTCCAGCTACGACACGGTCGCGATCGCCGAGGGATACCATCCACTCGTCGGCGCACCGGGCTACAACATGTACTACCTCTGGACGATGGCGGGATGCGAGGGGCGCGGCCTCGTCAGCTCGATGGACCCGGCTCACGCCTGGGTGAAGAACGCATGAGGCGGCTCGTAGCCCTGTCGTAGATTTTTTAGGCTATCGGGCTTGTTGTTTTGGTATAATTGCCTGCAACATTAATGCCTAAGGAGAGATATTCTGTATGCAGATCAGCAAGCGTGAATTTCTGAAGAAGGTTGGCCTTTTGGGAGTTGCGGGCGTCACCGGTGCGGCATTGTCTGACGAATACGTGCCGTCATCCGACAAGATTCCACCGGGTTCTGTCGGCGATCCTGCCATTCCTTCCTGGGCGAAGAAGATATTCCCGCTTGAGCATACGATGACGGATGGCCCAAGCTGCTTTATAAGGGATGGCGTCGTATACGAGCCGGCCCACAAGCTGCCGATCTTTCACGAGACTGATGTCGTGGTGGTTGGCGGCGGACCAGCCGGCTTCGCGGCCGCAATCGCCGCCGCACGTGCCGGGTCGAAGGTGGCGCTTGTGGAGCGCTATGGTTCGCTTGGCGGCCTTTTCACCAACGGCATGGTGCTGATCATGCTCTGCACGTCGGCACGGGAAGGCGGCAAGTGGC
The DNA here is from genome assembly GCA_963626295.1 of Clostridium sp. CAG:138. GTDB lineage: Bacteria > Verrucomicrobiota > Kiritimatiellia > RFP12 > UBA1067 > UBA1731. Next base: position 8,441 of record CAVFWS010000005.1, on the reverse strand, counting down.
GGCTTGTTCAGGGAGGGCTTGTCACGGAGTTTGCGGATCGGGCGCATGCGCTCGGCAGCGACATTGGCGATTATGGCACGGAGCGGGCGAACGGCAATATTCACTGGCAGCCAACGGTGGATCCCGAGGGTGCCAAATACCTGATGGACCGGATGGTCGCCGAGGCCGGAGTCGAGATGTTCTTCCATTCCTGGGGTGTGGATGTCATCCAGGACGGCAACAAGGTGCAGGGCGTGGTTTTCGAGTCCAAGCAGGGGCGGCAGGCGATCCTCGCGAAGCAGGTGGTCGATACGACGGGCGACGCCGACCTCCTCTTCCGCGCCGGCGGCGATTACCGCCAGATCACGCATGGCATCGGCCATGTGGTGCGGCTCGGCAACATGGACCGCATAACGGCCCGCAAGCCTCCTGTGGACGCCGGCGGCAAGCCTTTGCCGGGCACGTGGCCGACGCGCTCCAACGAGGGCAACCCCTGCCTGTGGTGGGGGAACACCGGCGCGGGCCCGAAGGGCAACGGGCTTGACGTCCGCGACCTGACCGCGGCGGAGATAGCCTTCCGCAAGGAATGGTTCGAGCACGTGCGCAAGATGCGCAAGACCCCCGGCTGGGAGCAGGTCTACATCGCCAACACATGCTCTCAGATAGGTCCGAGGGCGACGCGCCTTGTCGATGCCGAGATAGTCCTTTCCCGCAAGGATCTCAACCGTCAGACGACATTCGAGAATCCGATCGGCTGGTGCGGAAGGGCCGCGGTCCACAAGGCTCACCAGATTCCGTATGGCGCGATCGTGCCGAAGAGGATAGACAACCTCCTGTGTGCCGGGCGTTGCCTCGGCACGGGGGATTCGATCGACACGTTCCGCCTGATCTGCCCGTGCTTCGTGACGGGGCAGGCCGCCGGCGTCGCCGCGGCGCTGGCGGCGAAGGGTGGGCAGACCCCGCGTTCCCTTGACTATGGCGTGTTGCGCAAGGAACTTGTGCGCCAGAGGGTCTACCTGTAGGGCGGCGCGTCCTGCGGCTTTCCCCGTACGCTCAAAACCTATCATCTTTTTTCATCCGCCATGGCCTTTGCTCCGTTTGCCGTTTGATATAATGGGGGCATGAAAAACTGCGAGACAACCCAAGTGAGGCTTCTCCTTGGCATCGACTACGGCACTGGCGGATGCAAGACGACCGTCCTTGACGAGACGGGACGTTTCGTCGGGGAGGCATCCACCGAATTCGCGACGCGCCACGAC
>CAVFWS010000005.1:5829-7193 GCA_963626295.1 Clostridium sp. CAG:138 | reverse complement strand
CATCCCGGCTGGAGCGAACAGGAGCCGTCCGACTGGTGGAATGCCCTCTGCGCGTCGCTGAGGAAGCTTGTGGAGAAGGGCGTAGACCTCCGGCGCGTCGCGGCCTGTGCGCTTGACGGCTCGACGCACAATGCCGTCCTTCTGGATGCGGGATATCATCCCGTGCGCCGCACGATCATGTGGACCGACCAGCGCTCGACGGCTGAATGCGATGCGCTGCGCGCCGGATGGGGCGAGAAGGTATTCTCCACGTGCTACCAGATGCCGGCGCCTACGTGGACGCTCCCCCAGATGATGTGGCTGAAGGCGAATGAGCCGGATGTCCTGAAGAAGACCGAGCATGTCCTCTTCGTGAAGGACTATGTGCGCTATCTCCTTACCGGACGCGCCGCGACGGATTACATCGAGGCGCAGGGGACTCTCCTGTGGGACATGGAGAAATCCTGCTGGGATGACGATCTCGTGGGGCTGTCCGGGCTCAGGATGTCCGCGATGCCCCCAATCATCGGCCCTACGGATGTCGTTGGCGGAGTGACGGCGGAGGCCGCCGCCGCCACTGGCTTGCCGGAGGGGATGCCGGTAGTATGCGGATCTTCCGACAGCGCGGTAGAGGACTACGGGGCCGGGGCTGTGGAGCCGGGCGACCTCATCATCAAGCTCGCGACGGCGGGCAACGTAAATGCGATGACCGCCGTCGCGCATCCGCACCCGAAGACGTTGACCTACGGGCACATCGTCCCCGGAATGTGGTACTCGGTCAGCGCGACGAACGCCGCCGCACTGTGCCAGCGCTGGTTCCGCGACGGCTTCTACAGGGAGCCGATGGACGGTCGGAACGTCTGGGATGTCATGGGACAGGAGGCCGAAGCGTCGCCGGTCGGCGCGAACGGCGTGTTCTTCCATCCGTACCTTCAGGGCGAGCGGTGTCCGTACTGGGATTCGAACCTGCGGGCCTCGTTCACGGGCGTGTCGATCTCGTCGACACGCGGCGACTTCTCGCGCGCGCTGATGGAGGGCGTGGCGTTCTCGCTGCGGGACTGCTACCGCACGCTCGAGGAGATGCGGCTTGACGTGAAGCGCATCTTCCTCATCGGCGGAGGGGCGCGTTCGAGGCTCTGGAGCGAGATCGTCGCGAACGTCTTCAACTGCGAAGTCTCGGTGCCCACGCCGGGCGACGCGAGCTTCGGCGCGTGTCTGCTCGCGGGAACGGGCATTGGCGTGTTCCGCGACGCGAAGGATGCCGTTGCGAAATGCCTGCACATCGACCGGACGATACGTCCCGATCCTCCGACTGCGGCGAAGTACGACCACCTCTTCACGTGCTACCGCCGCATCCACGATGCGCTCGCGCCCGTCTACCGTCC
>CAVFWS010000005.1:0-5819 GCA_963626295.1 Clostridium sp. CAG:138 | reverse complement strand
TGATGTTACGGTAAAAAAAAAGCCATTTTTTGCGTTTACACGAAAGCGCATTTTGGTATAATGGCGGCATGAAAACTGTGGGACAGGGAAGCCTCTGCGCGTTCCTGGTTTTGGCGGCAGTGGCGTCGGCTTCATGCGCGGAGCTGAAATTGGGACGGCCCTTTTCGGACGGGTGTGTGCTCCAGTGCGAACGCCCCGTGCCCGTGTGGGGACAGGCGGCGGCCGGTGACGCGGTTCGCGTGGACTTCGCCGGACAGGTGAGGCGGACGGTCGCCGATGCCCAAGGACGGTGGCGCGTCACGCTCGATCCGCTGACGGCGACCGGACGGGCGCAGACGCTGACCGTCGCGACGCAGAAGGGCGGAGCGCCTCTGACCGTGGAAGATGTCCTCGTCGGCGAAGTCTGGCTCTGTTCGGGACAGAGCAACATGGCGATGGCGCTCGTCCATCCCGAACTGACGCGCTACCGCGACGCCATCGGGGCGATGATGGCGCAGACGGTCGACGAGCCGAATGTCCGCTACCTCGACGCGCCCGGCGCGAAGGGCTGGATGTCGCTGACGCACGGCTTCCTCCAGAAGGAGCCGACGTCCGCGCTGGCCGTCCACTACGCGCTTGAACTCCGTGCGCGGCTTCATGTGCCGATCGGCGTCATCGTCGCGGCGGTCGGCGGCTCGAACATCGACGACTGGCAGGCGGGCGGGTATCTGGACAAGATAAGGCTGGCGGAGATCTGTCCCTATGCCCTGCGCGGCGCGTTGTGGTATCAGGGCGAGACGAACCTCTACCTCGGCGAGACGGACGCCTATCAGGCGAAGCTGCGCCGACTCTACGACGGTTGGCGCGCGCGGTTCGAGAATCCGTCCTTCCGCCTCGACCTCGTGCAGCTTGCGCCGTTTGCGCGCGGCACGTATCTGCTGAAGGACGGCACGGCGTTCGACTACGACGCGGCGTTTCCACGCTTCCTTCAGGCGCAGGCGGCGTTCGTTGATGGCGAGCCGAACGCGACGCTGACCGTCATCAACGACCTCGGCACCGTCCACGACATCCATCCGAACGAAAAGGAGCGCGTCGCGAAGCGTCTCGCGCTGCATGCGCTCAGGCGGGACTACGGGCGTGACTGGATCGAAGACCAGTCGCCCCGCCCGTCGGCTGTGACGGTCGATGGAGACCGGCTGACCGTCGCCTTTTCCCATGCGAAGAGCCTGTATGCCTACCAGCGCTTTTCGGCATTCAGCGCACGGGATGTCCCGTTCGAGCTGGCGGGGGCGGACGGCGCATACCGTCCGGCGGAGATCGTGAACTGGGCGAAACTGCCGGGCGGCATGCGCGAGGGGATGATCACCAATGCGTTCGTCATCCTTCGCGCATCTGGCCTTGCCGCGCCGCAGAAGGTGCGCTATGCGTGGAGGTATCCGTGGACAGGATGCGTCTACAACGAGGTCAACCTGCCGCTCGGCACCTTTGAGGTTTCCATTCATCAAACCAGACATCACAGCGAGGAACAGGCAAAATGAACATCAGACTCATGATTATGGCTGCTGCGGGTGCGCTGTCCGCGGCGGTGATCGGAGAGACCGTCATCCCGGTCTCCAACACGGCTGGCTTCGTCGAGGTGGACGCGGCGGCCGATGCCACGCCGAAGCTGACGGTCTCGACGATTCGTCAGGTCGAGTATCCGAATGCGGTCGGGACGCCGTCGTTCTGGCTCGACTGCACTCGGACGAACGGCTGGACGTTTGCGCCGGACGGCTCGGTCGAGAAGATCCCCTCGCTTGTCGGCGACCGCTACCTCGCGACGGACACGGAGGGCGGCATCAGCAAGATCGCCTGGTCGCCGAGGAATCCGCTGTGGACCGCGGCGAACGGTCCCCTGAAGGGAGGTGCGCTGGACTTCGGACCGAAGGGTTCGCTGCGCGCGATGAGCTTCAACAGGGTCGGCCCCGCCGGATCCGAGACGAACATGCTGGAGAACATCGGCACGGTGGTCGCCGTCTGGTACTCGGCGATCAATCCAGACGCGGCCGCCGGCGAGGGCGGATACTACGGCGGCGCACTCCTCGGCGGGGGATTCGGCACGGACGGCACATCGGCGACTGTCAAGGATCAGTACGTCAACTACCGCGGTACGCCCAACGACCGGACGGGCAGCGCGACCGACAGCGGGCGGCCGCGATGGTACGACAACACGCTCGCCAATTCCGCGCACACGCATGCCGCGCTGCGCCACGGCCATGTGCGGCACAACGGGCAGACGACGACTCCTCTCCATGCGGGCTTTGCCGGCGACTGGGAGATCGTATCGCTCGTCCCGAACGCGGACTATGGCCTCATGAACGCGACGGGCCTTGGCATGAACGACGCGCGCGTCTCCGGCGTCTCCGGCGGCTTCAAGGTCGCGGAAATGCTCTACTTCGACAAGGTCCTGACGCTGGACGAGACGAAGCTCGTCGAGGCCTACCTGAACGCCAAGTGGTTTGGCGCGTCCGCGCGCGGCTTCAACGGCGCATCCGGCGTCGGCCGCATGCGCATCCGTTGGATGGTGGACGGCACGCCGGTGGGCGCGCGCATGGCCGTCGAGGTCGCGGACGGCGAGACGCTGACGATCGACAGGCTGCAGGGCGGACGCGGCCCGGATGCCGCCCTCGAAAAGACGGGCGCGGGCACGCTGGAGATCGGAGACGCCTCGGCCTATGGCGGCGCGGTCGAGCTGGACGGCGGCACGCTTGCGTTCACGGGCCGGGCGATCCCTACGGGACTGCCGCACACGGCCTACCTACACTTCGACCCCTCGTCCGCCGCCTCGCTCGTGACGGACGACGCGGGGAACTTCTCGCTATTCCGCAATCTGACGCCGACGACGACCTGGAAGGGCGAGGCGCTCTGCGCGCGTCCCGACGGCTTCGTGCCGGGGCTTCTCGCGGACGAACTGGGCGAGGGGCTGCCCGTCCTCGACTTCGGCGACTACAAAAGCGGCGACCTCACGCATATGATCCACTTCGCGACGAACGAGGCGGCGGCGGTGCAGGATGCCCTGGCGAAACCGGACGGCTTCACGACGATTCTTGCGGTCATCGGCGCGGCGCGGGGCGGCGGAACGCTCGTAAAGGCGCAGTCGCGAGCCGGCTATTTCAGCCGCAACAACGCGGACGACTTCACCATGAACCTCGTGAACAACGCATCGGTCGATGGGAACCTCTATGCGCACGAGCAGGCGGCGGCCCTCGTGAACGGCTCGGCCGCGAGTCCGGCGCAGGGCTTTGAGAGTCCCGGCTATCAGGTCGTGGCGATCCGCACGCCCGGCACGGATTCCGCGACCGGCCTCGGCGGCTCGCCGTGGGGCTCCGGTGGCCTTCGCCTCGGCGAGATCGTCATCTACCGCCGCGCCCTGACCGACCTGGAGATGCGTGACGGCTCGGCCTACCTGATGAGGAAGTGGCTCGGCAAGACGGCGCCCGGCTACGCCGCGCCGGCGGACTCCGCCGCGCCGGCGCTCCGCAGGATCGTGGCGACGGGCGACGCTACGGTTCGGGTCGAAAACGCCACCGCCAGCATCGGCACGATCTCGTCCGATGGCGGTGTGCTGACCAAGTCCGGCGCGGGGACGCTCGCCTACGATGCGCTCGCCGCAGAGGAAGTGCGCGTCGAGGCTGGTGCGCTCGTCAAGCGTGCGGCTTCCGACGTCGCGTCCGCCGCCTGCGCGGCGGGAGCGTCCCTGCACCTCGACGTGTCCGACGCCGCGTCGCTGCAGATCGTCGAGACGAACGGCGAACGCCGCGTGCTGGCCTGGTACTCGAAGGGCGACCGCACCGTGCTGGCCGTGCCGGGCCGCATCGGGGGGAACAGGGGCTACGCGGCAGACCGCTACGCGCCGTACCTTTCGGGCGACGTCCGGCTCAACGGACACGACACGGTGGACTTCGGGCCGTTCACGGTCGATGCGGGCGGACGCGCGCTCACGCTGTCGCGGTCGTTCGACGCGGTGCGCCACGCCTACCTCGTGTGGTGTCCGCGCGATGCGGGCGACAGCAGGGGACAGTTCCTCGGCTGCTCGAACGGGAACGGCGAGACGAACGGCAACTACTACGACTTCCTGCGCGGCACGACGGCCGAGGACGGCAAGGCGGCGGCGACGCTTATCTCCGCCAACCAGACGACAGGCCCCGTGCGCGACGGCACGACGCTCACGAACGGCGTCGCCGTCACGCCGACCGCCTGCGTGCCGCCGCCGGGCGTCTTCACGGTTACTGAGTTCCATCCGACCTGCGGCATCCACGTCTCGGGCATCGCCAACGACCGCGACGTCGCGCGCTTCGCGGGCGGCATCCGCCTCGCGGAGGTCATCCTATACGAGCGCGACCTCACCGCGCGCGAACAGGTCGCGACGCGCAACTACCTGATGCGGAAGTGGTTCGGCGCGGCGCCGGAGGCGCTGCCCGATCTGGTCGAGACGGCCGACTCGATCCGGCGAATCACCGTGGACGGCGCTGCCGAACTCTCGTCGGACGGCGCGCTGGACGTCGAGACGCTCGTCGGCATGGGGACGCTGGTCAAGAAGGGTGCGGGTTCGCTGACAATCCTCGACCCGACGGCCTTCACCGGCACGGTGTCGGTAGCGGAGGGAACGCTCGCGTTCAGCGGCACGACGCCCGCCGCGTTCGGCGAACTCGCCGCGCCGGAAGACCTGCTCTTCCATCTGGACGCGGGGCAGGGACTCACGACCGCCACGAACGGCGACGGCATCGTCGAGGTGACGGAGTGGCGGTCGACCCTGGGCGACGGCTGGGCGGCTGTCCCGTTCGAGGACGACCACCGTCCGACGCTTGTGCGCGCGGACGATCTCGGCCGCCGCGAGGTCGTGGACATGGCGAAGAATGCCCGGCAGGCGATGCTGTTCACGCAGAACGGCACGACCAGCCTGCTTGATGGCATCGCGAGCGCCTTCTGGGTGGTCGGCTCGCAGAACGGCGGCGGCTTTCTGCTCGGCGGAGGACACCACTACTCCAACTGGGATGGCGGCCGGTTCAACTTCATGCGCGGCGGACCCGGCGGAGCCTGCGACGGCGCGACATATTCGATCCTCAATCCGGGGTGGGTCTGCCCGAGCAACCTGCAGACGGCCGACTGGCGCATCGACGGCACGGCGGTGGATCCGACGGATACGGGGCTTTCAGGCTCGTGGGACATGGTCTCGATGAGCATCACCGACACGCGGAACCCGACCTCGAACGCGGACGGACTCGCCTTCGACGGGCGGACGCTGTCCGACAGTTCCGCCCTCGCGGATCGTATGGGCTGCCAGCGTCTCGCCGAGGTGGTCCTCTACAGGCGCAGCCTTACGGACGCGGAGCGCGATGGAGTAGAGGCGTATCTGCGCGCGAAGTGGCGGCTTGGCGGCACGCTCGCGACGACGAACCTTCTGGACGTTGCGCTCGCGGCGGGGGCGACGCTCGACCTCGGAGGCCGCCGCCAACATCTCGCGTCCGTCACCGGCGCGGGCACGATCACCAACGGTACCCTTGCGCTCGGTTCGCTGATCGCCGATCCGACGGTCGAACTGCCGACGTACGCGGCGGATGCCGTGCTGGAGGTGGCGGAAGGGCAGCACGTCCTCGTGCGCAACGCGGCGGTGACGCGGGATACCGTCCTCACGGTAGCGCAGTGCCGGCTGGCGGCGTCCGTGACGCGGAATCTCCTGCTCACGGCGGCGTTCGCCTTCGAGAACTGCACGGGTCCGGTCGTGGACGCGCACCTCGTGAAGAGGGACGGCTGCCTGAAGGTGCGCTTCGCGCGACGCGGCACGATGCTCATTGTTCGGT
>CAVFWS010000004.1:42401-45591 GCA_963626295.1 Clostridium sp. CAG:138 | reverse complement strand
GCGCCGTGGGGCACGAGACCGACTTCACGCTATGCGACTTTGCCGCCGACGTTAGGGCCGGGACTCCCTCGATCGCGGCGGAGCTCGTCGTGCCTGTCAAGGACAAACTCGTGCGGCAGGTTCGCGACCTGTCCGCGAGGCTCGTGCGCACCCCGCAATACGCCTGCGACGCGCTCTCGCAGAGGGTCGATCACCTGTCCGTCAGGCTTGCGTCCGCGCTTCGGGGTCGCACCGAGCGTGTCGGGAGCCGGCTCGGCAACCTTTCGGGCCGGCTGCTGCCGACCCTCAGGGAGTCGCTGATCAGGGCGGACTCCCGCCTGTCCCATGCGTCGCAGATGCTTTCGCCACTCATGCGGGGCGCCGTGATGCAGACGGAGCGGCGGCTGATGCGGTCCGACCAGAGGCTCGTGCCGCTGATGCGCGACGCGGCGGCGAAGGCGGAGCTCCGCCTTTCCTCGGTTCGCGCGAAGCTCGCGCTGCTCGATCCCGAAAACCCGCTGAAGCGCGGATACTCGCTTACGCTCGACGCCAGCGGCCGAATAGTGCGCCGCGCGCAGGATGTCCACTCCGGCGACGAGCTCGCCACGCGCCTTGGCGAAGGCGTTGTCCGCAGCATCGTGAAGTGACGGAGTGCCGCACTTGTTGCGACCGGAGGCCGTGCAAGGTTGATTTGGCGTAGCCATGCTTGATCTTGGGCGATAAGCGTTCTGCTGTAGACATCCTTTTCCGACAAGACGGGTACGGGTTGCCATGGGGCGAATGGGGCGCAGCATGCCGCAAGAGGCATGATATAATATGCGGCATGAGATACGAACATCGCAGGGAAGGATCGTCGCCGAACAGGAATGAAAGGCGGCCTGTGCATGTGGCAGAGACGCAACGCAAGACCGCGCTTACCCATAGGCCGGTGCCGCTTGCCATCGTTGGAGGAGGCGCGGCGGGCTTGTTCGCGGCGGCTACGGCGGCAAGTCGCGGCATAGGGTGCCTGCTCTTCGAGCGCAAGGCGCGTATCGGGTCAAAGATGCTGATGACGGCCAACGGACGCTGCAACTTCACCAAGGACATATCCGCCGAGAGGATGCTTGCGGACATTGGCGAGCCGGTGGCGTCATTTGTCTCGCATGCCGTCAGAGACTGCCCTCCGTCAATGATCGCCGCCGGATTCAAGGCGAGAGGGCTAAGGATCAGGCGCCGTGCCGATGGATGTCTGTTCCCGGCCAGCGAGAAGGCGGCGGACGTTGTACATGTGTTTGGCGATCTTCTGCGCGACAATGAGGTTCCGCTTCTCGCCAATTGTCCGGTGACAGGAATCCAGCCAATGAAGAGCGGGTTCATAGTCGCGACGAAATCCTTCACCGTATGGGCCGAGAATGTGCTGATCGCGACGGGCGGCATTTCGTTCCCGAAGACGGGGAGCGTCGGCGATGGACAGAGATTCGCCGCAGAACTCGGCCACCATGTCGTGCCGCTTCGCGCCGGGCTTACGGGATGCGAGACCTCCGACAGGCGCGTGCTTTCCCGCTCTGGCGTACGTTGCATGCAGAACGCGGCGGCATCCGTCGCGGTTGACGGCAAGACGCTCTTCCGGTCAGTCGGGGAGGTCGAGTTCGAGCCGTGGGGAATCACCGGGGCCGCAGTGTACAATTGCACGCGCTGGGCGGCGAGGCACGTGGATCGGGCGAGTCGCTGGACCCTTGACCTGGAACTCGGAGCGGAAAGGCTTTCCGTCGAGAAGTTCACCGTGAGGCCCGTAAAGGAGTCCATCGTCACGATGGGCGGCGTATCGCTTGACGAGACAGATCCAGAGACAATGGAATCGAAGATCGTGCCCGGACTGTATTTCGCCGGCGAGGTGCTTGACATCGACGGCCCTACGGGCGGATACAACATTTCGCTCGCGTTCGCCACGGCACGTCTGGCGGTGGAAAGCATCTGCAAGAATCGGACTGGGAGAAGGGGGTGACATGGACAAGAGAGGCGTAGTGGTGATAGGCACGGGACTGATAGCGAAGTTCCATGCGCGGGCGGTGAACGCGTCCGAAAGGCTCAGGCTTGTCGGGTTCGTCGGAAGAAGCATGGAAAAGGCCTCGGCATTGTCCGCCGAGTTCGGCGGCGAACCGTTCGACAGCCTCGATGCCGCGCTGTCTTCGCCAGGAGTAGGCATGGCCGTTGTGGCGACGGCGTCAGGTGCGCACGACGAGGCGGCGCTTGCCGCCGCGCGCCATCGTGTGCCGGTGCTGGTGGAGAAGCCCATCGCGATAACGGTGGAGCGCGTCGACCGCATGATCGCGGCGTGCCGCGAGACGGCGACTCCGCTTGGGTGCATATTCCAGACCAGATGGACGGATGAGTTCAGGAACGCGAAGGCCAGGGTGGAAAGCGGCGAACTCGGAAGGCTCACATACGGGGCCGTGCGCATACCGTGGTGGAGGGCGGACGAATACTACACGGATTCCTCGTGGCACGGCAAATGGAAAATGGACGGAGGCGGGGCGCTGATGAACCAGTCCATACACATGGTCGATTGGCTTGTCGCCCTCATGCCGCCTGTCGAGGACGTAAAGGCGTTCGCCGCCACGCTTGCGCATCCGATGGAGGCAGAGGACACAGTTTCGGCCTCGATACGTTTCGCGGGCGGCGCCCTCGGCAGCGTGTATGCGACGACAGCATCGTTCCCGGGCCGAGGCAAGTCCATGGAGATAACGGGCACAAAGGGTACAATCGAACTCTCCGATGACGGGCATGGCGTGTCGCGTCCGGACGCCCTGGACTATGCTCCGCACATGGCCTGCTTCGAGGCTTTCGCCGATTCTCTCGAGCCGGGAGGGAAGCCATATCCAATCCCCGGCGAGGAGGCCCGCAAGTCCGTCGACCTCATCGAGCGCATATACGTGTCGGCGTATGGTAGTTGATAGGGGAAGTTTGCGATTTGCGATTTACGATTTACGATTGCAACCGGTTAGTTTTGCGAGGCACGAGCAAAACTAACCGACTGCGCCCGGAAAACTTTGGGGGGTTGCAATCTGGCGCGGGATATGCTATAACAAGCCGCGTTGGTAGATCTGCAAGCGAACATTCAACATGAAAGGGAACGCTCAACATGAAAAGTGAAATCGGTCTTTCCCGTCTGCACCCGCGCGTCGTCCGGGCGCACGGCTTCTCTGCGCATATACGGGGGGGGGGGGGGGGG
>CAVFWS010000004.1:0-42391 GCA_963626295.1 Clostridium sp. CAG:138 | reverse complement strand
TATATGAGCCTCCGCCTCTTTCTCTGCGGCCTATCGTGCCTTGCCCTTGCTGGGGCGGCCTTCGCCGCTGACGTCGTCTGGTGCGGGGTGGACGGCGGCATCTTCACCGACGCCGCGAACTGGGTCGGCGGCGTGAAGCCGGGCGCGGGCGACGTCTGCGTGTTCCAGCCAGAAGGCGACCTCTCCGTCCTCGTGCCGAATGGCAGCACGTTCGCGTCCGGCATCCGCTGCGCGTCCGGCAACGTGACGTTCACCCTCAATGGATCGCACGCCTACACGGGCTTCGCGACGGCGACGGGCACCGTCGAGGTCGCCGATGGCGCGAGCCTGACGGTTAACGAGGTTCGCATCGAGCAGAAGAACCTGACGCTGCGCAAGACCGGCGGGGGCGCGTGGTATCAGAAGGGAAGGATCTCCAACGATTCAGGCAGCAGTACGCCATGCGTGATCCTCGTCGAGGAGGGTACGCTTGACTTCGATACGTATCTCGGCATCGAGCGGCTCGCCGTCGCGGCGGATGCGACGTGCTACATCCGCGGCTACAACCGCGTGAGCGGCGACTGCGCCGTCGATCTGGACGGCACGCTCGACATCAGCACGTACGACAACAAGATGAAGATATCGCGCCTCGCCGGCACGGGCGTGTTCTCGGCGAGCGAGACGTCGAAGCTCATCCTCACGCCGGCGGCGGACTGCGTCTTCTCGGGGCGGTTCACGGGCTCACTCAAGCTCTTCGTGAACGCGAGCGAGACGGGTTCGTTCACCGTAGGGGCGGCGGACACGCTCGCCGGCGCCATCTCCGTCGAGGCCGGCTCGGCCCTGCGCTTCGCGGCGGGCGTCGGGACGTTCTTCGCCCCGTTGTCGCTGTCCGCCCCTGCGGACGGGTCGATCAGCCTTGAGGACGAGGCCGGCAGACCGGTCAGGCTGCTGGCGACGCGGAGCCTGACGCTGACGGGGAAGCCCGTGACGGGTGCGGGGGAGATCGCCGTCTCGAACGAGACGACCGCCGTGAGCCTGTTCGTCGGCGACGGCACGACGGACGCCGACCTGTCGTCCGTCGGCGCGGTCGGCAGCTACGGCAAGGGGCAGGTCGTCTACCGCAACGCGCAGGAGCTCGTCCAGGCGGCGGCGCTCGTCGGCAACGGGTCCGTCTCGGTCGGGCAGAGCGGCGGGACGACGGCGGCCGTGACGCTGGACGACTTCGCCAAGAAGGTCGGCATTACTACGCTCTACGCGCCGCTGACGATCGCCGGCGGCGACGCCGTGGCCGGCTACACGGGCTTCGACCTCAAGTCCGCAACGACGCTCACGATCGCAGGCGGGCTGATAGGCTTCAACCGCGTCTCGGCGGAGTCCACGAGCTACCGCACGATCCCCGTCCCCTCCGGGTTCGTGTTCGGGAGCGTGTCCGGGTCGAAGGTCGTGCAGACCGGCGGCCGCCTCTACCAGGCCGGCGACTACAACGCGGCGCCGTTCCGCTACGAGCTGCGCGGCGGCGAGCTCGTGACGACGGCGCCGGTGCAGCCCGCCTACGGCGCGACGGCGGACGACCCGAGCGTCTACCTCCTTGACGGCGGCACGTTCGGCCCCGCCCTGAACAACTCGATCGGCGAGGTGTTCAAGACCGGCAACGACAGGGGCAACGACAAGAACCCCAGGGACTGCGCGGGGCGCATCAGGGTGCTGGTCGGCGCGAACGGCGCCAGGCTCGCGAGCTTCCATGACGCGAACAAGGCCTTCCCGGTCGCGAACTTCAACCTGCCGCTCGGGGCGGAGACGGCGGGCGCGGACGGAGGCGTCACGATCCTCGGCCGCGCGGGCTACTCGTTCAGCCAGCCGCTCGCCCTTTCGGGCGACGTCCGCGCGCAGGCCCCGATGCTCCTTCCGGACGCGGCGGACACGGCGACGACGCCGCAGTTCTTCGGCGCCGGCAGCCTCCTCCTGCGCAACGCGCCGCTCATCTACCAGGCGTGCGCGTCGGACAAGGCCCTCTCGCTCGCGACGGCGGAGGGGAAGTCGCTGTCCTTCGAGGGTGCGTGCGCCATCCGCTTCCGCCGCGCCGCGGACACTTCGGACAAGGTCGCGGCCGACCCGTCGGCCGCCGACGCGATGTCGAGGCAGACGCTCGCCTCGGGCCCGCTCGTCCGTGCCGGCAAGGGCTCTGTCCTCTTCCTCTGGGACGGCGAAAGCCAGTTCGTCGGCGAGGGCGATTCGGCGTCGCGCCACACCGTCTCCGGCGGCGTGGCGAACGGCGCGTCCGGCGCCACGGCGCTCCCCGTCCTCGGCGTGAAGCAGAGGGCGGTCACGTTCCTCGCGTATGACGCGACGGACGGCTTCAGGCCGTTCACGGGCTACAAGGCGTTCTCGGACGAGACGACCGACTCCTCGATCGTGGAGACCTTCGGCAGCACGGTGCTCGCGGCGAACGCGACGAAGGAGGTCGGCGGCGCGCATCTCGTGACCGGCGCGAGCAACGACGACGCCTCACTCACGCTCGCGGCGGGCGCGACGCTGAAGGTCGGAAACGGCACGGACCCGGCGGTCATCGCAGTCGAGACGAGGGGCTTCTACTACAACATCGAAGGCGCCGGCACGCTCGACTTCGGCGCGTCCGAGGGCATCGTCTGCGCCCCGCGCACGACCGGCGACTACGCGCTTACGATTAGCTGCGCGCTCGCGGGTTCGGGCGGCGTGACGTTCGCCGGGGTGCCGGAGAGCGACGTGGGCTGCCGGCGGATCCGCCTGTCCGGCGCGAACCGCCACACGGGCGGGACCTACGTCAACGCGGTGCGCCTCGAGGTGGCTAACGCGCAGGCGTTCGGCGTGGGCGACGTCCACGTTGGCGGCGGACGCCTCTTCGGCGGCCGCGTCGCGTTCGACACGGCGCTGACCGTCGCGAACGACTTCCACATCGCCGGCGAGGGCATCCGCAACAGCAAGTGGGACGGCTTCCACAGCCAGGGTGCGCTGGAATTCAACGCGGACGCCACGCTGACAGGTTCCGTCGAACTCGTCGAACCGGCGCAGGTCACCGTGCCGACCGAGGGCAAGACGGCGACGCTCGCTGGCGTCGTCTCGGGCGATGCGCTCATCGTGCTCAAGACGGGGACCTCCTCCGCCCTGCGCCTGACGGGCCACAACACCTACACGGGCGGCACGGAAGTCGTCTCGTCCGTCCTCGCGCTCACGCAGGGCGACGGCGCGGGCACGGGCGCCGTCACGCTCGACGCTGGCACGCTGCGCTTCGAGAACGCGGAGGCGATCACGTTCACGAACAGGATCGATGGCAACGGCAGGGTCGTCCTCGCGGGCGCAGGTCCGGTCACGTTCGCCGGCGAGGCCCTCGCGTCGCTCGGCGACATCCCGTTCGCGACGCTCGCCGCCGGCACGGCGATCGACCTGGCGGACGCGGCGCAGAACGCCTACGTGCCGTTCCTCGACGGCGAGACCGACCTCGGCGGGCGGTCGCTGACAGTCGCCGGAGTCGCCGGGTCTGGCACGGTCGCGAACGGCACTCTGACGGTGACGGGCGAGATCAGCCCGGCGGGCGAGGGGGCGGTCGGCACGCTCGCGTTCGCGGCCGGCGCGCTCGTCCTCGGGGACGGCGCGACGTTCGTCTGCGACGTCAAGGGCGGCGCGGCGGACAGGATCGTCGTCGCGGACGGCCTCGACCTCTCGAAGCTCGCGCTCCGCGCCGTCCGGAACGACAATGTCCGCGGCGCCCCGCAGACGATCGTCGAGACGACGGCGGGGACGCTCACGGGCGCGTTCGCGTCCGTCTCCCTGCCGCGCCGCTCCTGGAGCGTTCGCTGCGGGGAGTCGTCCGTCACGCTTGACCTGTTCTGCGGCACCGTGCTGATAGTGAGGTAGGGGGCTCACACGATGAACAATAGAATCGTCGCAACCGCAACCGGAATAATTTTCTCGAGCCTGGCCTTCGCCGCGAACCTCTTTCCCGACGGCGACTTCACCCGGGCGTCGGAGAGCCTCGTGCCGCTCGTCTACAACGCGAGCGGCCCGGGCGGGCGCATCTCGCTCTTCTGCGAGCCGCTCACCTGGAACCGCTGCGGCAGGCTCGAGGTATGCCCGTCCGAGACGAACAGGAACGGCCACCTCGAATACAACGCCATCGCCGCGATCGGATCGGAGGGGAAGAGGACCGGCTTCCCAGTCACGCCGGGCAGAACCTACGACTTCTCGCTCGAGCTCAAGGGCTCGCCGATCGGCGTCGGCGTCGGCGTCCACAGCTGGACGACCGACTACTGGAAGGACTGCAAACAGGAGCAGACGTCGCTCAAGAGCGTCGCCCTGCAGAAGGAGTGGACGCTCTACAAGGGTTCGTTCAAGGCGCCTGAGGGGATGACCCGCGCGGCGTTGACGCTGCAGATCTGGCAGTCGTCGCGCTACACGGACCCGATGACGGTGAAGCCCGGCGACTACGTGCTATTCGACAACGTGAAGATCGAGGAGAGCGGCGACGACCTCGCCTCGTTCAAGGGCAAGGCCACGGAGAAGGCGCCGGTCGAGCCGGTCAAGGCCCTGGCGTTCGGAGAGAGGACGGAAGACCTCTTCTCCTATTCGCGCGAGGGACGCCTCGGCGGCAGGTCCGCCGTCGCGCCGCGCTTCCGCGTGACGGGCGACGGCGCGGCGTTCGTGGTGGACGTCGCGCTCGCGCGCAAGGGTGGGATCGCAAGGGGCAACGCGGAGAGCCCGTGGAGCGGCGATGCGATCGAGGTGTTCTTCGGCGCGGCGGCAGGCGTCACGGACTGCGGGAAGACGCAGTTCGCGTTCAACGCGGCCGGCGCGACGTTCGCCAAGGCGGACGGCGGCCGCGCGGTCGAGGGCTTCGCGGTCGTCAGGAGCGAGGTGCGCGGCAAGCGCTGGACGGCGCGCGTCCGAATCCCGTTCGCGGCGGTCGGCCTGCGGCGTCCGCCGCGTCCCGGCGAGGCCATTCCGTTCAACTTCGCGCTCTCGTGCGCGGACGGGACGTGGGCGACGTGGGCGCCGGTGCGCATGGGCTTCGACGACGTCGCGCACTTCGGACGCCTCGTCTGCGGCACGTACCGCGAGGGGCTGAAGGCGAACTACGGAGTGGACGAGGCCTGCGCCGACGCGGCGGCCTACTCGGCGCGCGCGGCGGCCCTCGAGGCCGAGGCGCGGCAGCGCGAGCTCGACCGCTTCGCCGGCCGCGCGTTCACCGTCGCCGCGCTGCCGGTCGACACGGACTACGCGATCCCCTTCGTGCCGCGCGAGTCGTTCCACCCGTCGACGGACATCGCGCTGAAGGGCGCGGTCAACGAGCGGCTCGGCCTCCCCGTCGCGATCCTCAACCTGCGCGACCGTGACGAGACCTACGTCGTGCGGATCGAGACGGACACGTCCGACCCGACGCCGGGGCGCGAATACGCGGCGAAGGAGTTCAACGGCACGTGGGGCCTCAAGGGATTCCCAGAGACGCAGCTCGTAGCGCGCGTCGCCCTGCGCTTCAAGGACACCGACTCGGAGCCGGTCACGCGCCGCTACGAGATGCTTCCGAAGATGGACGAGGCCTGCACGATCACCGTGCCGGCGAACGAGGCGGGCGTCGCCTGGTTCGACTTCGACCTCGCGGACGTCCGCCCGGGGACCTACCGCGGCCGGCTCCGCGTCATCCCGCTCGGCGAGAGGTCCGAGTGGAGGATGCACGGCGGCGTCGCCTACCACTGCCGCGACTACGAGGGGCAGATGCAGGACGTGCCGGTGTCGCTCGAGGTCATGCCGATCGTCCTCGGCAGGGACCCGAAGCGTCCGTTCGGCTTCTTCCAGGGCGCCACGACGGAAGGGCAGTTCGACCTGATGGCGCAGATCGGGACGCGCGAGTTCCAGGAGTCGCCGTGGTCCTTCGGGTGGGCGAAGACCTCCGACGGCCGGTTCGACTTCTCGCGTCCGGACGCGACGGTCGCGAAGGCGGGCGAGCGCGTGCGGCGGATGCGCGAATGGGGGGCGAAGCGCGGATTCAAGCCGACGTTCTTCATCGGCTTCAGCGCGTTCGACACCTTCCGCGAGGACAAGAGCGGCGCGGGGAGGGACCCCAAGCGCGCGTTCGCGCTGTGGCCGGAGTGGCTGCGCGGCGTCAAGCGCTGCATGAACGGGTGGGGAGTGCCGGACAGCGACTACGACATCGAGGTCTTCGACGAGCCGAACCCCAAGCGGTTCGAGGAGATCCGCCGCGTGATGGCCGCCGGGAAGGAGGCGCTGCCGGACGTGCGCCTCACGGTCACGCTCGGCGCGGAGATCCTCGGCGCGGACGAGATCCGGAAGCTCGACCCCTACGTGGACAACTGGATCTTCTGGAGCCACGGCTACTTCTCCCGTCCAGACCACCTCGCCTACGTGGCGGACGCCCTGGCGCGCGGGAAGAGGATCTGGCACTACACGTGCGGGACGAGCGGACGGATGCCGATCTACGAGACCTACCGCCTGCACCCGTGGTTCGCCTACCGCCACAACCTGACGGGAAACCAGTTCTTCATCTTCCAGGAGCAGACGGGCGGCTACGGGCCGGCGGACTTCAAGACGGCGACGTCTGCGGGAATCGCCTACCGGAGCTTCGAGTCGACGATGCCGTCGCTGCGCTACATGTCGATGCGGCGCGGCATGGAGGACCTTCGCTACTTCGACCTCCTGGAGAAGGTCGCGGGCGACGTGCCGGAGGTGAAGAGATTCCTCGCCGAGGCGCCGATGAAGGTCGTCGAGACGCTGCGGCACGACAAGACGGCGCCCGACCGCCTGCGCGAACAGGCCGCCGCGCTGATCCTCAAGTACCAGAAGCGTCCGTAAGGCGCATTGCCATTGCCGCGAGGTCGCCGTTGTTGACCCGTCATTCCGCTTATGGTATCATAGGGCGCAATCGGGTAAACATGGAGATACGGCAATGAAATTCACGAATGTGGCCGCGCTTGCGGCCGCTTCACTGTTCGCGGGGGGCGCGTTCGCGTCAACTCTGTTCTTCGCCGGCGATTCAACGCTCGACGACGCGGGCTACAGCCTGGGCGGACACATCCGCGCGCCGTACTACAGCTGGGGTACGCAGCTGCAGAAGTCGATGAGGTCGGATTGCCGCGTCGCGAACTACGCCCGCAGCGGCGCTTCCACGAAAAGCTTCGTGCAGTCCGGGATGTGGGCGAAACTGATCGCCGGAGTGAGGCCGGGCGATTTCGTGGCCATGCAATTCGGGCACAACGACCAGAAGCGCTCCACCGAGTTCTACCGCAACGAGAGGTGGGCGGACCCGAAGGGGCTTTTCCGCGAGATAGTCCGCGGCTGGGTGAAGGACATCCGCGACAAGGGCGCGACACCGATCCTCCTGTCGCCGATATGCCGCGCAACGTTCGACAAGTCGGGCAGGAAACTCGTGGACTCTGAGCACAAGAGCGATGGAGTGTGCCTCAGAAGCTACCGGGACGCGATGCGCGAACTTTCCGAAGAGCTGAAGTGCGACTTCGTGGACATGAACAACCTCACGCGAGATCTGCTGGAAAGCCTCGGCAAGGAAAAGGCCCACAAGTTCTTCGCCATCTCCACCGGATTGATCCTGGGCAAGGACGGCGAACCGGCGAAAGACGTGACGCACCCGATCCAGACGGGCGCGGCGGCGTTCGCCAAGCTTTTCCTCGACGATGTGCGGACCCGCGGACTTTCCGTCGCGAAGCTTTTCAAGGACCGGGACTTCTCGATCGCAGATTTTGGGGCGAAGCCCGACGGGACCCTCTGCACGGATGCGTTCGCCAAGGCGATGGCCGCATGCGAGAAGGCTGGTGGCGGACGTGTCGTGGCGCCTGCCGGAAAATGGTTCTCGGGCGCGATACATATGCGCTCGAACTGCGAACTTCACCTCGCGGAAGGGGCCGAGATAGTGTTCTCGCAGGATCCAAAGGACTACCTGCCGGCCGTGCATACCTCGTGGGAGGGGATGGAGTGCTGGAACTATTCGCCGCTCGTGTACGCCTACTGCTGCACGAATGTCGCCATAACGGGATCGGGTACGCTTCGCGGGTACGAAGGCGAGTGGAAGGATTCGTCCTGGTATCCGTGGGTTCCGCAAAAGAACGGCATCAAGGCCGCCCGCCTGCAGCTCTACACCTGGGGTGCGACGGACTATCCGGTGGAGAGGCGCGAGATATACAAGATGAAGGACGCCAACACCCGTCCACAGCTCGTGCAGTTCAACCGCTGCAAGGGCGTGACGTGGGAAGGCTTCAAGGTGCGCAATTCGCCATTCTGGACCCTACACCTCTACATGTGCGAGGATGCGGCGGTGCGCAACCTTGACGTCTACGCGCACGGGAACAACAACGACGGCATCGACATAGAGATGAGCCGCAACGTGACGGTGGAGGACTGCCGGTTCGATCAGGGGGATGACGGGATCGTTATCAAGTCCGGACGCAACCGCGACGCATGGCGGCTCAACACCCCAACGCAGGATGTATTCATCCGGGATTGCGAGATCGTCGATGCGCACACGCTTCTCGGCATCGGAAGCGAGATATCCGGCGGGGTCAGGAACCTGCGGCTCATCAACTGCAGGGCCAACGACGTGAGCCGTGGCGTGTTCATCAAGACCAACCGCCGCCGCGGAGGCGTGCTCGAGAACATCTCCGTCAACGGCGTCGAGGTCGGCAACGTGAGGCATGAGCTTGTCGGGCTGTCGGTGGATACGCTCTACGAATGGGCGGACTTCCCGGACTACGAGAACCGCGCAACGACCATCCGCAACATCGACATCCGCAACGTGCACGGCGGCAAGGCCAAGTGGCGCGTGAACATGGTGGGCGACCCGAACCATCCCGTGAAGGACGTGCGGCTCGTAAACGTCACTGTGGATTCCGCGAAGAATCCGGACGTGATCGAGAACGTGGGGGTGAGGGATTAGAGATTGGAGCTGAGAGATTGGAGCTTGGAGCTGAGAGCTGAGAGCTTGGAGGTTAGAGCTTGGAGCTGAGAGCTTGGAGCTGAGAGCTTGGAGCTGAGAGCTTGGAGGTTAGAGCTTGGAGCTGAGAGATTGGAGCTTGGAGCTGAGAGCTTGGGGGTTGGGGCTTTGAATGGAAACTTGAGTGACGAGGAGGAATGCGAATGAGGGGAACGGGGATTTTGCATGGTGCGGCATGGATGGGCGCGGTGGCGATCTGCCTTGCGCTGTCGTTGACCTCGGCGGAGGCGAAGACCAAGGTGATGCTGTTCTTCGACACAGAGGACTTCACCAGCGACAGGTCGAACGATGCGATACGCGACATCGCGAACATCCTCACCGAGGAGAAGGTCGTTGGGCACTTCAACATGGTTGGACTGCTCTGCGAGGAGCTTGTCCGTTTGCGCCGCATGGACGTACTCGATTCCCTGAAGGGTCATGCGATCGGTACGCAGACGTACGGGCACAGTCTGCATCCCGCGATCTGCGAACTCTCGGACAGGAAGGACTTTGACGAGGCGTACCGGGCCGTACTCGCCAAGGAGGCGGAGGCCATCGGCATGATCCGTGCCGCGACCGCGACCGACAGGGTAATCTTCCAGGATCCCCCCGGAAACAGCTGGAGCTACGTTTCGTTCTATGCCTATTCGGATCTGGGCGTGAAGTTCATATGCGGCGGCGGCTTCACCGACCATCCCATGTCTTCAGGCGGATCCTACGGCGCGGGCGGCATCGTCCGAAAGGACAATGTCGCAATGGGGCTTTGGTACTGCAACTGCTATCAGATCCCGTACACCCATCTGTTTGGGCTTGAGGGCTTCCTGCCGCGTGACGGCTACACGCCGCCGGACGTCAAGAGGATACTCGACACCGGAGCGCAGCGCGACATGCTCGTGTTCTACATGCATCCGCACATGGCGGTCAAGACGAAGCACTGGGACGGCATAAACTACAAGCGCAAGAACCTCGTGGAATGGGGCAAGTGGATACCGGCGCCGGACCGTCCGGCGGAAGACACCAAGGTGTTCTATGATCGCCTCCGTTCGTTCATCCGCACGGTCAAGGCCGATTCGCGCTTCGAGTTCATTGACCTGCGCGAGTTCGAGAAGACGCTAAAGCCTCGCGTGGAGATCACCCGTGCGGATGTCCCGGCCATTCGCCATGCGCTCGGCAAACGCCTCAGCGCGGTCGATCTGCCGAAATCATGGTCCGTATCGGACTGCTTCCAGGCATCGGTGCGTTTCCTGCGTGGAGACAAGGCTTTTCTGCCCGGGAAGTCATGGGGGTTCCTGGAGCGTCCGAAAGGCGTCAAGGAAAAGACCGTTGTCACCGCGTCGGACCTGAAGGCTGCCGCCGTCAGGTTGAACACCGACTATTTCCTCCCGCCAGAGATCGATGTTGGCGGAAAGAAGATCGGCCCGGGAGACTTCCTGTTTGCGGCACTCGAAGCCATCGAGACCGGTGCCGGCGCAGTATGCATCGAGCCACGCGACCAGCTCGGCTCGTTCGACGAGGTGCCTTCGCTCGAAAGGGTGGACATCAAGGGCGGTTGGGGCATCCATGCCGACACATTCGAGGACAAGTATTGTTCGGAACGGCTGAAGCTGCAGCTATGGACTCTGCGCATCGAATGAGGCGTCAGTCGGTAGTTGGTAGTGGGTAGTTGGTAGTGGGTAGTGGCATGAGAAACAAGATCCTTTTGGCGGCAATATCAATCTTCACGGCTTCGCTCGCGGCGGAAAGGCCGGAGATGGCGCATCCTGCGGCGCCCGGCACGAACCGCATGGCGCACGGCGTCCTTGAAGCCTCGCCGTCCGAGAAAGTGGACGTGTCGTTCGCTCGCGGAAAGTGGAATCCAGCCGATTTCCAGTACGTGAAGAGCTGGCGCTGGGATTTCATGGAGAAGTTCAAGCAGGTGGACGACGCGATCGTGAACGTTCTGCCGGGGCCAACGCCGGAACACGTGTTCCGCAAGATGAACTCCAGCTCATACGTGGCGATGCTGCACAGGCGGCGCTTCGGCATCGGCTGCACTATCTCGTCCAGGGTGTCGTGGGACTACCGCATGGCTCCGATCATCGTGATTGCGCCTGACATCGGCACGAGCGCAGCCGGGATTCCCGAACTTCGCGACCATTGGGAGGTGTGCCTTTACGATGAGGGGATAAACATCTGGTACCACTATTTTGAGAATGGGGTGCAGAAATGGTACAAGGAAGCGTCGATCGCGCTGCCGAAGGATCGCCTTTTCAGGGCGAACGAAATCCATGACCTGAAGGTCAGGATCGTGCTCAACGGCAAAGGCAACCGCGAGATGACCGTCACGTGCGGCGGCTACACGCTTACATGCATAGACCCACGCTTCCCGGATACGTTCTATGCCGGCATCATCGGCTGCGAGGGCAGGAACTGGTTCTACGACTTCAGGGCGGAATAGGCCGCCGTCATTTGGTATAATCCACCGCCATGAGAAATACCGTGCCTGTGCTGTTGTGCCTTGTCGCTCCAATGTTCGCGGCAACGGATGCGTTTGCCGCCGGGCCGCCTCCATATCCCGGAATCGATAGCTGCGGGCCGAACCTCGGATCCCTGTACGCGGACCACTCCGGCAGGATCGTGCGCGGGTCGGGGGTTGACGGAAAGGGCAAATGATGTACGGCAAATCAGGAAAGGCTTCGGTGTCTGCGCACCCGTTTCAGGACTGGTGCGGACCGGAGCAGGTGTTCATGACGCAATGTGCGGCCCTTGCCATAAGGCTGGATCGCATTGGGGCCAGATCCGTCACCATCGGACTCTCTGGAGGGCTCGACTCGACGCTCTGTCTGCTTGCGGCGGTTGAGGCGTTCAAGATACTGCGTCTGCCAAGGAAGTCCATAAAGGTGTACACGATGCCCGGATTCGGCACCACGGGCCGCACGAAGGGAAACGCGGAATCGCTTTGCGAAGGCTTGGGCCTCAAGCTCGAGACCATCGACATACGGAAGTCCTGCCTCCAGCATTTCAGGGACATAGGGCAGGATCCGAAAAGGCACGACGTCACATTCGAGAACGCCCAGGCGCGGATGCGCACCATGATCCTAATGGACAAGGCCAACCAGACGGGCGGGATAGTGCTTGGCACGGGCGACATGAGCGAGATTGCGCTTGGGTGGTGCACCTACAACGGCGACCACATGAGCATGTTCGGCGTCAATGCCGGAGTGCCAAAGACTGTGGTGCGCGACGTGTGCCGCTGGTGGGCGGAGGGCCATGCCAAGGGCAGGGCCGCCTCCGCGTCCGCCGCGATCATGGACATAATCGACACGCCGGTTAGCCCGGAGCTCCTTCCGGCCGTGGACGGCAAGATCGCGCAAAGGACGGAAGACAGGATCGGTCCTTACGAACTTCACGATTTCTTCATATGGCGTACCATTGTGCATGGCGAGCGCCGCAAGGCGATCCTTGCCGCCGCAAGGCGGGCGTTCAGGGGGAAGTATGGCGCGGATGAGATCGGCAAGTGGCTTGACGTGTATTGCCGCCGACTTGTCACGCAGTCGTTCAAGCGCAACTGCTCGCCTGACGGCATCAAGGTGTTCCCGGCGTACTTCGGGCCGAACGACTGGCACATACCGTCCGATGCCAAATACTGCGGCGACATAGTCCAGATGAAGTGATTGTCCTTTCAAGACAGGGATTGCCATGATAAAGAAAGCGTTTGTGAACGGCGAGGAGATACCCCGCAAGGCCATTGAGCACGAGTTCGACCGTCTTGTCCGCCTGTATGCCGAGAACGGCGTGCCGGGAGAGAAACTGAAGGGGAACGTCGAAAGGCTCCTCATGCAGGCCCAGGAACAGGCCATAGGCGCAAAGCTTGTGCTCATGAGGGCGCAGGAGCTCGGGATATCACCGGACGAACTGGTTTCCAAGACCTGCTCCGGCACGCCAGACCCCACAGAGGCGGAGATGGAGGCGTTCTACCGAGTGAACAAGTCGACGTTTGGCGATGCGCAGTATGTGCAGGTGCAGACGAAGATACGCGACTTCCTTCGCCATGCGGCGCGAGGCAAGGTGCTGTCGGCTTTCGTGGCGGAGCTGCGGGAGAAGGCCAAGATCGAATACCGTGATGCGTAACGCCTTCAGATTGCGCTTCGCCGAGGGCATCGCATGACCTGGACCGTACTTGACTTTGAGACGACCGGGACGGTAAGGGGCTGGCCGAATGAGCCTTGGCAGCTTGGCCTCGTGAAGATCGAAGACGGGGTTGTGCTTCCCGAAACGAAGTGGGAGACGCTGTTCCATGTGGGGGAGCGTCCCTTTTCCCCACGCGCCGTCGGACGCTACCGGGAGATGCGCGAGGAACTTGCCCATGCCCCAACCCCAATGGAGCTGTGGCCGGAGATCTCCGGCAGACTCTGCGGCAATCCGCTTATCGCGCACAATTGCTCCACGGAGCGTACCGTCCTCACCAAGCTTGCGCCGATGACGCGGTTCGGCCCCTGGATCGACACGCTTGTCTACGCCAGGGCCCGCTATCCGGGGTTGCCGTCCTACGCGCTTGGCGACCTTGTGCAGGCTTTCGGCGCAGCGGGGGAAGCGGAATCCCTATGCCCAGGCCGCACATGGCATGACGCGCTCTACGATGCGTGCGCCTGTGCCGCCCTTGCATCGCGGTTCATGCGCACCGGAATGCCGTGGTGATGCCGCGCATCTCGCCCGTGTGGTATAATTGGCGGCATGAAAAGGGCGAATTGGTGGTTTGTCGGCTTTACGGCGTTTTTTGCCGTTGCCGTGTGTTGCGTCTTCTGGGGTACGTGGTCCCCTTCGGTTGCGTTCATACAGCCGGATCAGGCGACATCCTATCCCGCTGACTTCCTTCTCCGCAAGTGGCGTGACTTCTGCGCGGGCGGGGCGCTCGTGCCAGGCGACCTGCGGTTTCTGCTCGGAGGGCCATACGTCTGGCAGGAACTGCAGTATGCGCTTGCGGCGTATCTCGCGGCGCTTGGCGTGGCGTACTATCTGAAGGGACGTGGCGTTGGGCCGCTCGCGCGCTACGGGGCCGCTGCGGCGTATGGACTCATGGGGTACAACTTCACGCTCTTTTCGGCTGGGCATCTTGGCTGGTTCGTGTACCTGATGTACGGCCCGTTCTGCTTTGGGCTCATAGACCGCTGCGTAAGGAAGGGCAGATGGATCAACTGGGCCATACTTGGCGGTGTGTTGGCCTGGTCCAGTGCGCAACAGCCCGACATGTGGCTGCTGTTTACCGTAATGGCGTTTGCATATGGCGTTTTCAGGCTTGTCGTGAAGTTCCGCTCGACGGCCCGTGGCAGACGCATGGGTGAGTTCGTCCGCGCGCTTGCCGGAGTGGCCGTCACCGCTGTCGTTCTCGTCGCAGCCGGGTGGCCGCAGCTCCACAGGGCCATATTCGTGGAGACCGCCAACCGCGAGAAGCAGATATCCGCCTCTGGACAGCCAGCAGCGGATGGTGGCGAGAACACCCCGGCCGCAGCGAAGGCCGAGCGCGAAAGGAGGTATGTGTTCTGCACGAACTGGAGCCTTCCGCCGAACGAGGCCCTGGAGTTCTTCATTCCCGACGTGAACGGCGGTTCGAGCGATCCTCGCGTCAGCCCCAGGAATCCTTACCGTGGCCGCATCGGAATGCAGGTAGCCCCCGGACGCTGGCAGCCGTATCGGCAGCATTCGCTTTACATGGGCTTCATCACAATGTGCCTTGCGGCGCTGGGAGTGGTCTTTGGCCTCAGGAAGGGGAAGGGCGAGTGCGCCAACGCCAACAGGATCGCGAACCGGGCCGAGGTCGCATTCTGGTCTGTGATGGCGGCGGTTCTGCTCCTGTGCGCGTTCGGGGCGTTCACGCCGTTCTACAGGGTGGTGTTTGTCTTGCCGATAGGTGATTCGATACGGTGTCCCGTGAAGTTTGTGCATCTGGTCGAATGGTGCGTGGCGGTGCTCGCCGGCTTTGGGGTGTCGTTCATCCTCGATTCGCGCCTTGGGCGCATGGCTCCGCGCATCGCCACGGCCGCCGCTGCCGTCCTGCTGGCGGCCAACGCCATTCACCTTGCCTCCGTGGATTCGCGGTATTGCGCCGTCGATCCTGCGGATACGCTGCGCATTGCGGTTGCCCGCGAAACAGGATCCGATTCGATAGCCTTTGCCTTTGATGCCGGGGCGCGGATCGAAGATGCTGAATATGTCCTTGCGGGCGGCACTGCGTTCAGGGACAATGCGGCGCTCAGAAAGGCGATGGCCGAAGGCAGATATGCGCCAGAGTCGTTCTGGAATTTCCGGGGCGGACTGTTTGTCAAGGTGCCGAGGGAAAGGGCAGGATTTGCGCTGCTCGGGCAAAAGGCAAGGCGTGTGAAGGGAATTGAGGGGCCGTTCATGCCAGGCCCGCTGCCCCTCGTTTCGCTTGCCTCAACCTTGGGCGTCTGTGCGCTATGCGTGTTCAAGGCGGCAGGCAGGAGGCGTCGGAAGCAATGATGACCGTCATCCTTGCGTCCGGAACGCCGCCGTCGCACGACATCCCGTTGGGGATGTTGCGCAAGGCGGATAGGGTCGTCGCCTGCGACAGCGCCTGGCGTACGGCTGTTGCGCTGGGGAGAACGCCTGACGCGGTCGTCGGCGACGGCGATTCGCTTGGCAAAGACGACCGCAGGGTCATTTCGCTGTGCGGCATTCCGCTCGTGCTTGTGGACGAACAGGATACGAACGACCTCTGCAAGGCGTTCGATCATGCGCTTTCCGCATTTCCGGACGCAGACGCGGGCGACATCGCCATACTTGGCGCCACGGGGAGAAGGGAAGACCATTCGATCGGCAACATCTTCCACCTCATCGACTTCGCCGCCCGCGCAAGGCGCGTGTCGATCGTCACGGACAATGGGGCGTTCGAGCCGGTCTTGCCGCCCGGACGCGAATGGGATACCCGCGAAGGGGCGCCTGTGAGCGTTTTCGCGCCCATTCCCGGCACGGCAATCTCCTCGGAGGGGCTTGAATGGCCATTGGACGGCGTGGCGCTCGATGCGCTGTGGAAGGGGACGCTGAACCGCACGACAGGGCGGTCGTTCTCCCTCCGCGTCAGCAAGCCGGCCATCGTCTACCTTCCGCACGCCTAACGCCATTGCGCATCGAATCCGATGGCAGGAAATGTGTTGCGCCGACGGCTGTGATTTCCTATAATTCGCCGCGATTTCACACCAGAAGAAACGAATGTGGTATACTAGCAGACCTTGAAAGAAGTGAAAAAGAAAAGCTATTCAGAAATCCTGACGACACTGCCATCCTTCCTTTGGCTGATGCTGTTCTTCGTCGTACCCACGCTCATCGTGTTCTGCATCGCGTTCCATGCCCCTGATGCGGATGGCGGCTTTTCGTCCGGCATAACGCTTGAGACGTGGAACGCCGTGCTGCGTACGCCATACAAGGAGATCGTTTGGCGCACCATATGGATATCGGCGGCGACGACCTTCATCTGCATCGTGCTGTCGCTGCCGTGCGCGTACGCGATAGCCCGCATGACCGCGAAATGGCGGGCCGTCGTCGCGGGCCTGATAATGCTGCCGTTCTGGACGAGCTTCATCGTGCGGGTATTCGCCTGGCGCACGCTGCTGAACCCGGAGGGGTTCCTGCAGCATTTCCTCGTGGCCCTGGGGATCGTAGGCAAGGACGCGACACTCAACTACAACTCCGGCGCGATACTGGTCGTGTCGGTGTACTCGTTCCTCCCTTTCGCGATAATGCCGATCTACACGGCGGCGGAGAAGTTCGACTTCTCGCTCCTTGAGGCGGCGCGCGACCTCGGCGCGAGAAGCTTCTTCGCGTTCCGCAAGATATTCCTCCCCGGCGTGAGGCGCGGCGTTATCTCCGCCGTCCTCATGGTGTTCATCCCGGCCATAGGGTCCTACGTGATACCCGACCTCGTCGGCGGGCGCGATTCCGAGCTGATCGGGAACAAGATATACCAGCGCACGTTCCCCGACAGGAACCTGCCGCACGCGTCGGCCCTCGCCGCCGTGACCGGCTTCTCGGTACTCGTCCCGCTCGCGTGCGTGGCGTGGTGGATGAAGCGGCAGGACGAGCGGGAGGAGAAGCGCCTCGCCGCGGCCACGGCGCGCAAGCTCAGCGGAGGTGCGGCATGAGGCACAGCAAGTTCTGCGTGATCGTGCTTGCGCTCGTGATGGTGTTCCTCTACCTTCCGATAGTGGTGCTGATCCTCAACTCGTTCAACCTCTCGAGGTATGGCGGGGAATGGGCAGGGTTCACCCTGAAGTGGTACGGAAGCCTGTTCTCGTCTGGCAACCGGGAGATATGGATGGCCTTCCAGCGGTCGCTCGTGGTGGCGGCCACCGCCACGGTCGCGTCGTGCGTGCTCGGGACCACGGCGGCGATCGCCCTGCACCGATGGAAGGGCCGGCTCCAGACCGCCCACTTCGGGCTCATATACACCCCGCTCGTGATGCCGGAGATACTGATGGGCATCTCGCTTCTCATGATGTTCACGGCCCTCGGGGTGGGGTGCGGGATGTTCACGATCTTCATAGCCCACGTCACCTTCTGCGTGTCGTACGTCACGATGACCGTGCTTGCGCGGCTCCAGGACTTCGACGACCGCGTGATCGAGGCCGCGTACGATCTCGGCGCCTCCCCATGGCAGGCCTTCTTCAAGGTGACGCTGCCTATCCTGCTTCCGGGGATCGTCGCCGGCGGGCTGCTTGCGTTCACGCTGTCGATTGACGATTTCGTGATCACGTTCTTCGTGACCGGGCCGGGGGCCGATACGCTGCCGCTGAAGATCTACTCGATGATCAAGCATTCCCGGCAGATGCCCGTGATCAACTCGCTTTCGACGCTCATGCTCGTGTTCACGTGCGTACTCGTGGCGGCATCGCGCCTGGTCTCGAACAGGCGGCATCGCCGCATCGACAGGCTTAGGAAATAGACACAATGAAAAAGCTTCTGATAGTGGAATCGCCGGCGAAGGCAAAGACGATAGGGAAATACCTTGGCGGGGACTTCACGGTTAAGTCGTCCATAGGGCACATAAGGGATCTTCCGAAGAAGGGCGGGCTGGCGATCAGGATAGAGCCGGTCAAGGGCGTAGAGGGCGAATGGACGTTCAAGCCCACGTATGAGATATCCCCGGAAAAGAGGAAGGTCGTCTCGGAGCTGCGGGCGGCGGCGAAGGCGGCGGACGAGATATACCTTGCGCCCGACCCTGACCGAGAGGGGGAGGCCATCGCCTGGCACCTCAGCGAAGTCCTCTCCAAGGAGAGCAAGGGCAAGAAGGTCGCCCGCGTCACCTACAACGAGATCACGAAGTCCGCGGTGCAGGCGGCCGTGGAGAATCCGCGCGGGATAGACAGGGCAAGGGTGGACGCCCAGCAGGCCCGCCGGATCCTCGACAGGCTTGTGGGATTCCAGGTGTCGCCGATGCTGTGGAAATACCTGTCGTACGGCAGGTTCCTGTCCGCCGGACGCGTGCAGTCCGTTGCGTTGAGGCTGCTTGTCGAGCGGGAGCGCGAGATCAGGTCGTTCGTTCCGGCGCCATACTGGGTGCTTGGCGTAGAGGCCCGGAAGGACGGCGTCTCGTTCAGGGCGAAGCTCGCCCGCATCGACGGGGCGAAGCCCGAGATACACGGGGAAGAGGCCGCGAACGCCGCCGTGGCGGACCTCGCGGGGGCGACGCTGCGCGTCTCCGACGTGAAGGATCAGCCCAAGACGCGCCATCCGTACCCTCCGTTTACCACGTCAACGCTCCAGCAGGCGGCGAGCTCGGTGTGCGGATTCTCTCCGCACCGCACGATGGGGCTGGCGCAGAAGCTGTACGAGAGCGGCCTCATCACGTACATGCGTACGGATTCGGTCAACATCGCGCAGTCTGCCCGCGCGGCGGCGGCGGAATTCGTATCATCCGAGTACGGGAAGGATTTCCTGCCCGGAAAGCCAAACTTCTACAAGTCCAAGTCAGGCGCACAGGAGGCCCATGAGGCGATACGTCCGACAGACGTGTGGCGCAGGCCCGGTTCGGTGGATGGCCTGGATTCCTCTGCCGCAAAGCTGTATGACCTGATATGGCGCAGGTTTGTCGCGTCCCAGATGGCGGAGGCCCGCTTTAGCCTGCGATCCGTGTCGTTGGCGCCGCAGCGACAGGGGATGGCGCACTCCTACACATTCACGGCATCGGCCACGACCGTGACGTTCGAGGGCTTCCTGAAGGCAATGCCGGCAGCGGCCGCAAGGAAGAAGCCCGACGGCGACGAAGATCAGGACGAGACGTCCGAGCTCCCTCAACTCGCCGCGGGCGACGTCCCCGAGGTGCTCCGCTGGCTTTCGGACAGGAAGGAGACGAAGCCTCCGGCGCGGTTCTCGGAGGCGGCGCTCGTCAAGGCCCTTGAGGAGAACGGGGTAGGGAGGCCGAGCACGTACGCGCAGACGATAGAGGTCCTCGTCAACCGCCAGTACGCGACGCGCGAGTCGCGCCAGCTCGTGCCCACGAAGCGCGGCGAGGACGTGAACGACTGGCTCGTCTCGCGCATGCCCGCCCTGTTCGACGTGGGGTACACGGCGCAGATGGAATCCGAGCTCGACCGCGTGGAGGACGGCAAGGAGACCGAGGAGAGGATGCTGTCGGAATTCTACGCGAAGTTCCTCGGATGGCTTGCCGCCGCAAAGGATCCGCCTCCGGATCCGGAACGCTTCAAGTCGCTGTTTTCGCTGCTCGACGAGGTGAAGGTGTGGCGAGATCCGAAGACGGTAGGGAAAAGGACCTACGATGACCGGGAGTTTGTCGCATCGGTCCGAGAGCAGATGGAGAAGGAGCCGCAGAAGCTTTCGGAACGCCAGTTGCGGGTGCTTGCCGCCTTGGCCGTCTCATATCGAGACCAGATTGTGGACGCCGACGCGCGCTTCGGGAGCCTTGGCTGGGGCGACCTGCTCGCAAAAGCGCGCGAAGCTCCGCCGGAGGGCCTCGTCCGCGAGTGCTTCGACGCACTCTCCGCCGCCAACGCGATCGAGGGCAACAAGTTCATAGAATCGATAAAGAAGCAGTTCGAGCAGGGGCGCACCCTGTCCGAAAAGCAGTTCGCGATCCTCGCCCGCACCGTGATGGAGAGTTGCGGGGAGGATGTGCAGTCCCGATTCGGGGATCGTCTCTCGCCGTTTCTGCCCAAGAGGGATCCCGCGACAGCGGCCCAGGACGATGCGACGATCAGGGCGCTCATGGACATGGTTTCTGAGATAAAGACATGGCGGGAGCCGGTCAAGCGTGGCAAGCGCGTATTTGACGACAGGGATTTCGCCGAATCGCTGAAGGGCCAGTACGCCCGCAGGAAGACGCTTACGCCGCGCCAGCAGCTGGCGCTCAGGAAGCTTGTGGTCCCGTACAGGGATCAGATAGCCGATTTCGAGGCGCGGGCGAAGGCCATCGGCCTTACCCTCACCTCAGGACGAAAGGGCGGTAGGCGCAAGGGAGCCGGGACGGAGCAATGATCACTCATTTTGGCGCATTCGAGGACAAGGTCGCCAAAGGCTTCGAGACGTTCCTGCTCGCGGAACGGAACTCGTCGAGTCTGACCGCAAAGGGATACCTTCAGGACATCGCGCAGTTCGCCGCATTCCGATGGGGATGCGACCGTCCGCCGCCGTTCCCGTGGGAATCGGTTACGCCGGAAGACGCCCGAAGCTTCCTGATGACGTTTGCCCAGGATGGCGCCAAGGCATCGACCACCAGAAGGAAACTCGCGTCCCTGCGGTCGTTCTACGGCTGGCTTGTGCGGGAGGGCAAGGCCGTCTCGAACCCTTTCTCGCGTCTGCACGGGCCAAGGCTCCCGAAGCCATTGCCGAAGGTGCTCACCGCAGACGAGGTAAGGCGCTTTCTCGCGGCTCCGCAGAAGGAGTTCGAGAGACTGAGGAAGGGCGGCGAATCCGCAGACAGGGAGGAGCTGTTCGCCTGCGTCTGCGATGCGGCGCTTTTCGAGTCGCTATATTCGACCGGATGCCGGATATCGGAGATGATATCCCTGTCCTGGCGCGACCTTAATCTCGATTCAGGAAGCGTGATCGTGACCGGCAAGGGCTCCAAGCAGCGTCTTTGCATACTTGGCAGGCCTGCCGTAGCGGCGTTGCTGAGGCTAAAGAGGGTCGCCGAGGCGGAAGGCATCGCCGACGAGCCTTCCGCGCCGGTGTTCACCGTGCGCACCGGCATGAGGATGTCCCCGAGGGACGCGGAGCGGAGGATGAAGAAGTGGCTCGTGGCGGCAAACCTGCCGTACGACCTTTCGCCGCACAAGCTTCGCCATTCGTTCGCGACGCACATGCTTGATGCCGGGGCAGACCTCAGAAGCGTACAGGAGATGCTCGGGCACAGTTCGCTTGCCACCACGCAGGTGTACACGCACGTGTCGATAGAACGCCTGAAGGACGAGTATGCCAAGGCCCATCCACGGGCATAGCCGGCAATTGGCGATGCGCAGCGCAGGAGGGAATTGTCTGTGAGGTTTCACATCCATACGTACGGTTGCCAGATGAATGTGCGCGACTCCGAGGCGGTCGGGGCCATGCTGGAGGCGGCCGGGCACGTTAGGGCCGAGGGCGAGGGCGATGCCGACCTTCTGATCGTGAACTCGTGCACCGTTCGCCAGAAGGCCGAGGAGAAGGCCGTGGGCAAGTGCGGGAACCTGTGCGCACCCGACGGCAGGCGCAGGATCGTTGGACTCATGGGGTGCGCGGTGAAGCGGCTCGGGGCAGATGTGTTCAGGAAACTGCCCAGGCTCGATTTTGCGGTTGGCCCGCGACGCTTCGGACTGATACCCGGCATCGTCGCGAACCTGCAGGCACAGGGGTATCCAGAAAGGCGCACGGGCGCGAACATCCTTGAGCTGCCGGATGCGGACGATGTTCCGGAAGGGCTTGATGCGCACCCTGATGCGCCTGACAGGGATGTGACGGAATGCTTCAAGAGCTATGTGACGGTGCTCCTTGGGTGCGACAACAGGTGCAGCTACTGCATCGTCCCGGACGTGAGGGGGCACGAGTATTCTCGTCCGGCCATGGAGGTGGTCGCCGAGGTGCGCAGCCTTGCGGCGCATGGCGTGAAGGAGGTGTGCCTGCTTGGGCAGAGCGTGCTCCGCTACGGCATGCGCAACAAGGCGTGGCCAGATTGCGAAGCGGATGTGGCCGGCGACGGGTATTCAGAGCCGTTCCCGCGTCTGCTCTCGGCGCTTAACGAGACAGAGGGGCTTGAGCGCATCCGGTTCACGAGCGCACACCCCAAGGGCTGCACCGACGAGCTTGTGAGGGCGTTCCGCGACTGCCGGAAAGTGTGCAGGCATCTGCATCTGCCGGTGCAGTCCGGCAGCGATCGCATACTGTCGGAGATGGGGCGGCGATACACCAGGGCAGAGTACCTTGCCGCCGTCGCGAAGCTGAGGGCCTTTGATCCGGAGTTCGCGATCACCACGGATGTGATCGTAGGCTATCCGGGCGAGACGGACGAGGATTTCGAGGAGACGCGCTCGCTGATGGATGAGGCCGGGTTCGACAATTCATTCATATTCAAGTATTCGCCACGTCCCGGCACGCGTTCCGCCGCCCTCCCCGATGACGTGCCGCCATCCGAGAAGGAGCGGCGTGACCAGGTGCTTCTCGCGGATCAGGAGCGGAGGGGCCTTGCGCGCAACCTCAGGCTCGTGGGTTCGGTGCGTGAGGTGCTTGTCGAGGGACCGAGCCTGCGCAACAAGGCCCGCTGGAGCGGACGCGATTCCGGCAACCGGATCGTGGCGTTCGGGCCGTCCGTCAGATTGACCCCGGGGGAACTCGTGAACGTGAGGATCACGGAAGCGCATCCCCAGATACTGATCGGGGAGGTGGTTTGAGGGGTCTGGCCATTCTGCTTGTCGCCGTTGTCGCCGGATGCGGCAGGCCTCGCGTCAGTTCGGTGGAGTGGCTGACCATGGGCACCGTCGCAAAGGTGTCGTTCAAGTGCGGCGGATGCGATGCCGTCGCCCAGCGCGATGCTGGCGCGATCGTGAGGGAGGCATACGCAAGGGTGGAGGATCGCCTTTCGGTATGGAATCCAAGGTCCGAGATATCAAACTACACCTCGGTGGATGCCGTGTCCCCCGACATGCGCCCATGCTACGAGATGGCCTTCGACGTGCAGCGAAAGTCCGGGGGCGCATTCAACCCATTCTGGCGAGGCAAGGGCAAGGGACCGGATCTTGGCGGGATCGCAAAGGGATTT
Source organism: Clostridium sp. CAG:138 (assembly GCA_963626295.1). GTDB lineage: Bacteria > Verrucomicrobiota > Kiritimatiellia > RFP12 > UBA1067 > UBA1731. The sequence goes on along the minus strand of CAVFWS010000004.1, from coordinate 19,205 downwards.
GCGGTCGACATGGCGGCAAAACGGCTGGAGGCTGCCGGCGTCGGGCGGGAAGGGGATGTGCTGCTTGACCTCGGCGGAAACCTCAAGGCCGTGTCGGGCGTGTGGAGGACAGGCGTCCGCGACCCTTCTGGCTCGGGCGGCATTGTGCGGACCCTGGCGCTCTCGAACGGGATGGCTTGCGCGACCAGCGGCGAATATGAGCGGGGCAAGCACATAAGCGATGGCCGCACCGGCATCCCGGTGTCGAACGACGTCGCGTCGGTAACCGTAGTCCATCCGTCAAGCGCGATGCTCGCTGACGCGCTCTCCACCGTGCTGTTTGTGCTTGGGCGCGCCGATGGCGACGCCTTCCTGAGGAAGCACTATCCCGAAGCCTTTGCCGTATGGGTCATGAGGGACGCGAAGGCGCGGGACTGACGACTCAAATCAATCAATCCTCAAATGCAATCGTAAATCGCAAATTTCCCAATGTCGTTGCGTCGGAAATGGATGTTTGGTACAATACGCGCCATGCACACAATCCTCAAGCACGTATGTCCTCACCGTGGTATTCGTCTCGAAGTATGCTCTGATGTGGGGAACCGGACATGAAGCGGCTCAACGACTATGTCAAGGCGATTCAGGATTTCCCGAAGGAGGGGGTCCTGTTTCGCGACGTCACCGGGATCCTGGAGTCCCCGGACGGCTTCCAGCTCGTACTCGACCAGACTACGGGCATCCTTGCGGATTGTGAATTTGACCTTGTGGCCGCGCCGGAATCGCGAGGCTTCATCTTTGGCGCGGCGCTCGCGGACCGCTTCAGGACGGCGTTCGTCCCGATCCGCAAGCCGGGCAAGCTTCCACGCGAGACGATCTCCGAATCGTACGACCTTGAGTACGGCAAGGCGGAGCTCCATATGCATTCCGACGCCGTAAAGCCGGGCCAGCGTGTGGTCATCGTCGATGACCTCCTTGCGACAGGCGGCACCGCGCGCGCGGCCGCAAGGCTTGTCGAACGCCTTGGCGGCATCGTGGTGAAGATGATCTTCCCGATCGAGCTGGAGGGCTTCGCCGCCCGGTCAAACGCACTGAAGGGCTACGACGTGGCGACGCTCGTGAAGTATAGCGGGAAGTGATGGTGACGGGAAAGCACTACCTTTCCGCGAATGAGTTCCTGCACGACTCGTGGCGGCTTGCCGCAGCCGTGCGGGATTCCGGCTGGAAGCCAGACATCCTGATCGCGCTGTGGCGTGGCGGGGCGCCGGTGGGCGTCACCGTGCACGAGTACTTCAACGCATCGGGCTGGGATGTCCGCCACATCCCGCTAAAGTGCGCAAGCTATACTGGGATTGGGCAGAATCCCGGCGGCGTGAGCTTCACGCTCGGCGAGGAGATCTTCGGGATGCTGCGCAAGGGCGACAGGGCGCTTGTCGTCGATGACGTGTTCGATACCGGGAAGACCGCAAAGGCCGTGCACGACAGGATGGTCGCGGTCGGCGCGGAGATGCGCATGGCGTGCGTCTACTGGAAGCCGGAGAAGAACACCACGGATCTCAAGCCGGACTACTTCACCAGGGATGTGGGGAACGACTGGATCGTGTTCCCGCACGAGATCGTCGGCCTTGCCCCGGACGAGGTGGCCACGAAGGACGCGATGCTCGCCGGCCTGCTGGCTTCGCACTGATGGCGATTTGCGCTATGCCTTGGCCACAGGCGTCGCGCCTGACTTGATTATCGAGCTGCAGGCCTTCAGCACTCCCGCCACGTCGGCGAGGTCCGCCGGGATGATCATGGAGTTGTTCGTCTTCGCGAGCTGGCCGAACTGGACGAGGTACTGCTGCGCGAGCTGCATGTTCACGGAGCTCATGCCGCCAGGCTCGTTTAGCGCGGACGCGACCTTCCGGATGCCCTCGGCCTGGGCCTCCGCGACGAGGGTGATCTCCTTGGCGCGGCCCTCGGCCTCGTTGATGCGGCGGGCCCTCTCGCCCTCGGAAAGCGCGATCGCCTGCTGGCGCTCGCCCTCCGCCCTGTTGATCTTCGACTGGCGCTCGCCCTCGGACTCCGCGATCATCGCGCGCTTCTCGCGCTCGGCGCGCATCTGCTTCTCCATCGCGTCGCGGATCGTCTGCGGCGGCGTGATGTTCTTGATCTCGTAGCGCGTGACCTTGATGCCCCACGGGTCGCTCGCCTTGTCCACCGCCGAGACGATGGCCGCGTTGATGGAGGTGCGCTCCTCGAAGCTGCGGTCGAGGTCGAGCTTGCCCATCTCCGAGCGCATCGTGGTCTGCGCCAGCTGCGTGGTGGCGAACAGGTAGTTGCCGATGCCGTATGAGGCCTTGGCCGGATCCATGACCTGCATGTACAGGATGCCGTCCACGTCCACGGCGATGTTGTCCTTGGTGATGCACTGCTGCGGCGGCACGTCTATCGCCTGCTCCTTCAGCGTGTGGCGGTAGGCGATCTTGTCGAAGAACGGGATGAGTATGTGGAATCCGGCCTCAAGCGTGGAGTTGTACCTGCCGAGGCGCTCGACGATATAGGCGGTGTTCTGGGGGACGATTACGGCCGTCTTTATGATTGCGACCAGTACGACGAACGCGATTATCGCGAAAAACACGAGACTTTCCATGATGCACTTCCTTTCAAGATTGTTTGGGCGCAATTATAGCATATCCGCGTAGGAGGATTTGCGATTTACGATTTTTCGATTTACGATTTACGATTGCATTGGGGATTTGGGGATTTAATTTAGCCGTGTAGAAGTGTAGAAATGCAGAAGATAAGATAGTGGCATTTTCGATTTGCAATCGTAAATCGCAAATCGTAAATCCCAATTCCCCAATTCCCCAATGCAATCGCAGATGCCGGCCACGTACATTCCGTGTGGTATAATACGGGTCAATGTCAACTTCAATTATGCAATGTCGATCTGGTCTGGCGAATAGGGCCGTATGCGCAGCCCTGTGCGCGGCGGTCGCGATGTCCACATGGGTTGCGGATGCGGCCGTCAGGAAAACGGGCGCACGGAACGTCAAGGCGTCCTCGGCCACCACCGCGCGGATAGCCGTAAACCGTAGGCAGCCGGCATCCCGTGCGGATGTGCCCGCCAAGGCAAACCCGTACAGGTGTGCGCCGTATGTCGGGGCGCTTGTCGTTGATGCGGATAGCGGGCGCGTGATGTTCTCGGATGGTGCGGACCGCCAGGCGCGTCCGGCGAGCGTGACGAAGCTCATGACGGCGCTTCTTGTCCTTGAGGACGTCAAGGCGGGGAAGTACGGGCTCGGCGCGATGGTGTCGGCGAGCGCAAATGCCCTGCGCATGGAGCCGAGCATAATAGGGTTCACGGACGGCAATCCGCCGCGTCCGGTGCCGTGGTCCGTGGATACGCTCCTCTATGCGCTCATGATACGCAGCGCGAACGATGCGGCGGTCGCGCTGGCGGAGCATTCCGCAGGATCCCTCGAGGCGTTCGTCGCCCGCATGAACGCGAGGGCGAAGAGCCTCGGCATGGACTCCACCACCTACTGCAACCCGAACGGTCTGCCGCCGAACCCGTCGAGGCGGTATCCGTGGAAGTCGTTCAACGTCACTACCTGCCGCGACCAGGCGAAGCTTGCGCGCGAGATCGTGAACAACCATCCCGAACTGCTCAAGTACACTTCGCAGAAGACGTGGACGATGCCCAACGGACAGAAGATAATAAACCACAACAACGTGATGCGCACGGACAAGCTCAAGATCGTGAATCCCGACGGGACGGAGGCGGTCGATGGGCTCAAGACGGGGTACATAGATGCCGGCGGCAGTTCCGTTGTCCTTACGGGCAAACGGAATGGACGCAGGGCGATTGTCGTTGTGCTCGGCTCCGACTCGGCGAAGATGCGAGACGAGAACGCCAGGAGGCTCATGAGCGAGGCGCTTTCCGTCCTGTGACGGGATTGCCTGTGGAGTTTGGAAGATGCTTGCGCTATTCAAGTCCATCCTTGTTCTTGCGTTCGTCGCGGGCACGTGGAACCTCAAGTGGTTCCCGTCCGGGAGGGCGGAGCACAGGGCGTCGCCGCGTGTGGAGAGCGCGAACACCAGCGATGCCGCAGACGTGATACGCGAGAACCTGAAGGGGCGGCGCCGCATCCTGTTCCTCCAGGAGATCCGCGACCCGGCCTCCTGCACGAACCTCGTGGCGGCCATCGGCGACAGCAACCTGCACGTCGCGGTGGCGTCCTCGTTCCGCGACTTCCGCGACAACCGTCTCCAGTGGCAGCAGCTTGCGATAGTCACGGATCTGCCGGTGCTACGCACAGAGTGGAGGTACGCCAAGCGCGCTGACGGCATGTTCGTCCCTCGCGGATATGCGTTCGCGCTGCTCGACGGCGGGGATGAGGGGAAGATCGCCTGCTTCTGCGTACACCTCAAGAGCAACTATGGGGCAAGGAAGGCTGCAGCCAAGGCGGAAAATGTCGCGAAGCGCAAGGCGATGATGGCGCAGGTGCTTGCGGTGGCGAAGGACGTATCCGCCGACAAGGTCGTGATCGCCGGAGACTTCAATGCGGACAGGTTCCAGGCCCAGTTCAGGGACGACACGATATTCGGAATGCTGGAGTCCGCCGGATTCGCAGATGGCTGGAAGGGCGCGGCGGCGTCCGAACGCGGGACGCATCCGGGGAACACCAGGTATCCGGACTCGACGCTCGACTACGTGTTTTGCCGAGGGACGGGCGAATGCGTCTCGCGAAGGCTTGCGCCGGTCAGCTTCGTCTCCGACCACCGCATGGCGATATTCGAGTTCTGAATGACAGATTTACGATTTACGATTTGCGATTTACGATTGCATTTGGTCATTTGAGGATTTGCAGTGTGCCACCTTTCGTGGCGACGACGCCCTCGCCTTCGTGCATGGCACGGGAAGAGCGCATTTGTTGCGACCGTTACCTGGGGAGGCTCTTTCGTGAGGGACGAGTCCCTGCTCGCCCGTTGCCCCCTTGCCGTATTCGGTCGAGCGGGAGCTCGACCCTCCCGTCGCAACGCACAACGATGGTGGACACGAGGTAAATCTCCAAATGCCAAAATGGCTAAATGCAATCGTAAATCGGTAGATGGTAGTCTCGCCCTCTCAGCCTCTTACCCATATGGTACAATACGCACCCATCTGGACGGATGGTAACCGGAAAGTCCTGTGAAAACCAGGCGCTGTCGCGCAGCCGTTAAAGTCGGAATGCGGGCCATCCATAACGCTAATCAAGTACTCTCGCATGAGGGGGAAAGAGATAGATGAAGAAACTGCTGACTGTCGCCGCATTGGCGAGTTCGCGGTGGCTGTCGTATGCCGCCGAGACACAGGAGACCAACGCCGTCGCTGAAACGGCGTCCGTGACGGTGTACGCCTCGCGGATAGACGATTCGAGGGAGGCGATCCCCGCCGCCGTCTCCGTATACACTGCGGACGACATAGCGGCGAGTGGGGCGCAGAGCCTCCCCGAACTGCTCGCCAAGAAGGCGAACATAGACATCCGCACCATAAACGCAAACCCTACGCAGAGCCAGATAGCGATGCGCGGATTCGGCGAGAACTCGTTTGGTCGGGTAAAGGTGATGATGGATGGCGAGGAACTTAACGCGGTTGAGATGGAGGCGCCCAACCTTGCGAGGATTCCCCTTGGAAGCGTGGAGCGCGTGGAGATAATACATGGGCCAAGTCCGGTGCTGTATGGCGACGGCGCCGTCGCGGGCGTCGTCAACGTGATAACGGACACTCGCGACTACGAGCGTAAGACGCGCATAACCGGCAAGGCCGGATCGCAGGGCACGTTCGGCGGCAATGTGCAGACGAAGGGCGGTTCCGAAGGGGATGGGGTGCAATACTCCGCCGCCTACGACTACCTGACTTCGGACGGCTACCGCAAAAACAGTGCGTATGACCTGCACGTGGCGAATGCCGCCGTCCGTAAGAATTTCGAGAACGGCTCCACGATCGGCGTCAAGGCAAACTACGGGAACGTGTTCTACGAGATGCCCGGATCGCTCACGCGCGACCAGTGGAGAAATTCGCGGAGATCGTCCACGTCCAGCGGAGACTGGGCCCGCAGGTGGAACTACGGATTGGGGCTCGACTCGAAACTCCTGCTGGCGGAAGACCAGTGGCTGATGCTCGACGCTTCGTTTTCGAGGACGTACCGCGAGGCGAGGTGGAGGGCATACGCCTCGCTCTACGAATATGACCTCTACGGCTATTCGCTTTCGCCGCGCTACGTGAACGAGAAGGCGGTGCTCGGGTTCGACAACAAGTTCACCGTCGGCAGCGACCTTCGCTATGACCGGTACAAGGTGAAGAGCTATCCCGGCGGACGCAAGACCCACTTCGACAGGATGCGCTACGCCGCGTTCATCCACGACGAGTTCTTCGCGACCGACGAGCTTTCGTTCATCGCGGGCGCAAGGCTTGAGAACATCAACAACAGGTGGTCGGGCGTTTCCGGACTTGTCGATGACGACAGCTCGGACTGGATGGGCGACTACGAGCTTGGTCTTGTGTACCGTCCGGTAGATGGCGTGAAGACGTACGTGAAGGGGACGCGCTTCCACCGCAGCGCATTCTGCGACGAGATGAACTACACGGCGGACGGACGCCTCCTTGAGCCGGAGACGGGCTGCTCTCTCGACATCGGCCTCGAATGCGAGTTCCTGAAGGAGTTCACGTTCGATGCGAACGGCTACGGCATGGTCATGGATGACGAGATATTCTACGACCCGTATGCGCTAAGCGGCTACTGGATGGGCTACAACTGCAACAGCCCCGCGAAGACCCGCCGCATCGGACTTGACACCGGGCTTTCGTGGAAGCGCGACAAGGTCGCCGAGGCCTCGGTGAGGTATGGCATCGTGCGGGCCGACTTTGGTGGCGGACAATACCATGGCGACGATGTCCCGCTTGTGCCGAACCACAGGATAAGGCTTGAGGTAGGCGTGTGGATCCTGGACGATCTTGAGGTCAAGGGCGGATACCGCTACCTCTCGTCGCAGCGCCTCGCCGGAGATTTCGGGAACGAGCATGAAGAGCTTCCGGCGAGTTCCCTGTTTGACGTTGGCGTGTACTATGCACCCTCGTGGGCAGATGGCTGGAAGGCGTCGTTCGTGATGGATAACGTGTTCGACCGCAACACGTGCGATTTCGCGGGATGGTCAAGCTACGCAGGAGCCTACTACTATCCTTCGTGCGGGCGCAGCTTCATGTTCACGGTCAGCTACGAATTCTGAATCCCATGAGGTGGATCGCCGACACAGTCGCGTCGCTTGTGGCGCATGGCGCCGTCATCGGCGCGGTGTCGGCGATCCATGTGTGGAACGTGTCGCAAGAGAGGCCCATCGAGATCCCGATATCCTTTGAGGTCATTGAGGAGACCGGCCTTGCGCCCTCGCTGGAGGATGCGAATGAAGGGCGGGAGACTCCGGCAAAGCCTGAAGAGGACGAGCCTGTTGAGGAGGATGCTGACGATATCGACCTTGCGCCTGAAGACATGGCAATGGAGGCGCAGGAAGCTGCGATCGAAGAGCCGCCACGCCAGATGGATGAGGCAGGGCCGGTTTCAGAGTCTGATCCAGCGCCGTCTCCACTGTCCGATCGGGAACCGATGGACGCACAAGAGTTGTCGATGGAGGATGAGGCACTGACGGAAGACCGCGCCAGGATAGACCCCACTCCCGTCGCGATCGGGAGGATTGTTCCGGAATATCCGAGGCGGGCGAGACGGAAGGGGCATGAGGGTGCGGTTGTCGTTGAGATAGGCGTAGGGGCAGACGGGAAGGTGGATGACGTCGCCGTGGTGGAGTCGAGCGGATATGGTGAGCTTGACGAGTCTGCCGTGGCGGCGGTGCGTACCGCCTCATTCGCTCCGGCGACCGAGGGAGGCGAAGGCGTGCGCGGGCGGCTAAGGCTCACCTTCGAGTTCAGGCTCAGGTGATGCGTGACACATGGACGGCTTTTCCAGAAATGCGCTTTCGCTGTTCCTGGCCCTTCGCGTGGGCGACATAGTGAGCGTCGCCGCGGGAATGTGGTTCGTGCCACGCTATGTCTCGCCAGAGGAGATAGGCGCCGTGCTGCCGGCGACGTCGTTCGCGACATTCCTTTCGCTGCCGATATTTGCGTTTGCAATGACCGTTATGAAAGAGGCGGCAGTCCTTTCGGCACAAGGCGAAAGGGGGCAGGTCAAGACCCTTCTCCGTGGCGTATTTGCGGTGGCTGCCGTGATTCTTGTCGTGGTGCTTTCGCTCGCCGTCGTGACGGTCCCCCGTTTCCTTAATGCGATGCGCATATCAGATGCGTCCGTGGGGATACTTGTAGTATCGGCGTCGTTCCTTGGGTGTGTCGCTCCGGTATACACCGATGCGCTCCAGTCGCTGAAGCGATTCCGGGCGCTTGCGATGGTTGAGGTCGGCGGCACCGTGATGCGTTTCCTTGTGATGTTGGCCCTGATGCCTGTGCGGGCGCTTTCCGGGTATTTTGCGGGACAGGCGGCGCTTCCGGCGTTTCGCATGATCGGAAGCGCATATGCCCTGCGCGGGGAGCTGTCCGTTCCCGCGTCGCCATTCTGGACCCGTGATGCGGTGCGTAGGATGTCCATCTCGTACCTTGCCATCGTCGCGTACCAGGCCGCGCCAATGGCCGCATCGCTCGTCGAGATGTCAATACTCCGCACATCGCTCCCGTCCGCGGATTCGGCGGGATACTTCATGGTTTCCCGCTTTTCGGACTTCCTGTACTATCTTACGTTTCCGCTTCTCCTCGTGATGTTCCCGTATACGGCGGAGGCGGCCGCGCGAAAGGCGCCGGTACGCTCGTATGTGACGCGGTGCATGGCCGTCACCCTTGTCGCATCTGCCGCAATGGCGGTTGCCTATGCGTTCTTTGGACGTGAATTGCTCGCTCTGCTCCCGAACGGCGCCGACTACTCCGCATTTGCTCGGCATATGCCGTGGCTTGTGGGCATCACCGCATTGACCGCGTGCCAGGTGTTCTACACGAACGCCGAAGTGTCGGTCGGACGCTTTGGGTTTCTGCTGTGGCTCGTGCCGCTCCATGTCCTGTATCCGGTCGCGCTGTGGGCCGCATCGCACATGGGGCTTGTCGCATCGGTCGATTCCATCCTGCTCTGGTTCGGCGTTGCCGCCGTTCTGCGATTTGCGTGCGCCGTGATCGGGAATGCGTGCCGCCATGGCTACTTGCGCGATGTTCCGTAAAATGGTATCATACGCCCAATTTTGAAAGGCAGAGGAAAAAGATGAAAGAAGGAATCCATCCTACCTACGAAGACGCGACGATCACGTGCGCGTGCGGCAATGTCATCAAGACGCGTTCCACGAAGAAGGAAATGCAGGTCAACACCTGCTCCGCGTGCCATCCCTATTTCACGGGCCAGAAGTCCATCGTTGATACGGAAGGTCGCGTCGATACGTTCAAGAAGCGTTACGCGAAGTTCCGCAAGGATGCGTAAGGGGCCGCTGTCGCGGCTTGCGGTTCCACCCGGCATTTCGGGCGTGTGTGGCACCCGGGCGATTCCGTCCGGGCGCTTCTGCCTATGGTTGAGAAGCAACAGATAGCGAAGGTTTTGTCGCGGCTTTCCGAGACGGAGGCGGCGATGGGCGACCCCGCCGTCTTGGCGGATGCCAAGCGCTATCGCGAGACCGTCCGGGAGCATACCGCGCTCAAGAGGCTTGAAGCCGCCGCAAAGCGGTATTTCAGGCTTCTTGACGACATTGATGGCGCAAAGGCCATGCTTGCCGACGCCTCCCTTGACGAAGAGCTGGCGGCCGAGGCCGAACGCGAGGTCGAGCAGCTCTCGGCAAAGATCCCCGATGCCGAAAGGGATGTGCTTGCGGGATTGCTTCCGCCGGACCCCCTGGAGGCGAGGAACGCATGCTTCGAGATACGCGCCGGAACCGGCGGCGAGGAGGCGGCCCTGTTTGCCGGCGACCTGTTCCGCATGTACTCCAGGTATTGCGAGGCGAGGGGTTGGCGGATTCGGGTGATGTCCGCCAACCAGACATCCCTTGACGGGTACAAGGAAGTCATCTTCACGGTGGAGGGGGAGGGCGCCTACGGGCTATTCCGGTTCGAGAGCGGCGGGCATCGTGTCCAGCGTGTCCCGGAGACCGAGGCACAGGGGCGCATCCACACGAGCGCGGCGACAGTGGTCGTGTTCCCGGAGGCGGACGAGGAAGACGAGCTTGAGATACCGGAAAAGGACATCAGGATAGACCTTTTCTGCGCAGGCGGAGCCGGCGGCCAGCACGTGAACAAGACGGAGTCCGCAGTGCGCATGACGCATCTGCCCACGGGGCTTGTGGCGCAGTGCCAGGACGAGCGTTCCCAGATCCGCAACCGCGAGAAGTGCCTTGCCACGCTCAAGGCCCGGATACTTGATTTCAGAAGGCGCGAGGAAGAGGCGAAGCTTGGGGCGTCCCGCCTGTCGCTACGCGGATCGGGAGACAGGTCGGAGCGGATCCGCACGTACAACTTCCCGCAGAATCGCCTTACGGACCATCGCGTGGACCTTACCCTGTACTCGCTGGATCGAATCATCGAGGGTGATCTGGATCCGGTGCTTTCCGTCCTGCGGGAGAAGGACCTGTCCGAACGGATTGCCGTTGGGCTTGGGCGCATCTGACGAGGTGGAGCGGGCTTCGGGGAATGGCGATGGGTGTGGGCGATGTTCTTCTTGAGGTGTCCGACCTGCACGTGCGCTATGGCAGTACCGAGGCCGTAAGGGGCGTCAGCTTCAATCTTCGGCGAGGCGAGACGCTTGGCATCGTCGGCGAGTCGGGAAGCGGGAAATCGACGATAGCAAAGGCCGTCATCGGAATTGAGCGGCCCTCTTCCGGCGCAATCGCGTGCCACGCGAAGTCCGTGCAGATGGTTTTCCAGGACGCCGTGGGGTCGCTCAACCCGCGCATGACTGTGCGGCAGTCGCTTGACGAGGTGCTGAAGGTTAGCGGAAACAGGCAGCGGACCTCGGAGGATCTGCTTGAAGTGGTTGGACTGAGTCGGGCCGTTCTCGGACAGTATCCCCGCGAGATGTCTGGCGGACAGTGCCAGCGCGTAAGCATAGCCAGGGCTCTCGCCTGCAGGCCGGAGATCCTGATAGCGGATGAGCCTGTCAGCGCCCTTGACGTGAGCGTACAGGCGCGCATCCTCAACCTGCTGCGCGACCTGCGGCGCAGCTTCGGCCTCTCGATCCTGCTGATCGCGCATGACCTTGCCGTCGTGAAGAATGTGTGTGACCGGGTGTGCGTCATGCAGCGAGGCGAGTTCGTCGATGCCGGTGCGTCCGAGGATGTGTTCAGCCATCCTTCGAGCGGGTACACGAAACGCCTTCTTGCCGCCGTCCCGGATGTCGCCCGCGCCCTTGCCGAACGCAGGAAATGATTCTTGCCATTTTGATATAATACGTGTCATGAAAAAAGAAGACTTGCTGAAGCACGTAAGGGCCACCTTGGTCAAGGAATTCAACTGCGACGAATCCAAGATCGTCCCGGAGGCGCGTTTCTATGAGGATCTTGACCTTGATTCCATAGATGCGGTCGACCTCATCGTGCGGCTGAGGAATGAGCAGCGCATTGACGTCACGCCGGACGATTTCAAGTCGATACGCACTGTCGGCGACTTGATTGACGTGCTGGCAAGGCTTACCGGGGAATCGTCCGGGAAGTAGCGGGAGTGCAGGTGGCTGAAGATCAGGGCATTGTGGAGCGATCCGGCAATTGCCGCGATCCGGAGGTGCCGTCGTGGAATGCGACGGCAGATTCCCTCGTGGCGGAGCTTCGGTTTGGCGGGGATGGGGAATGGTTCTCTGGACATTTCCCGGATTTCCCGGTCCTTCCCGGAGTCGCGCAGCTCTTCTTCCTGCGCCGCTTCGCGAGGCGCGTGTTCCCTGATTTCCCGGATGCCGCATCCTATCGTCGGGTCAAGTTCAGGCGCCTTGTGCGTCCGGACGAAACCGTCCTCCTTGAGGTGAAGCGTATCGGCGCCGGGTCGTTCTCGTTCCAGATGTCGGTCGATGGCGAAGTCTCGTCCAGCGGAATCGTGGAGGGCCTTGGAGAATGAGCGCCAACCGCAATCCGCTTCTCGAACTGCTGACACACCGTCCACCGATGGTGATGCTCGCCGACGTGGTTTCGGTGGATGGCAATGGTGCGGCAAAGTCCGTTGCGGACGTTTCGGAAGGATCCATGTTCTACGACCGGGAGCTTGGCGGAGTGCCCGCATGCGCGGCCATAGAGTACATGGCCCAGACGGTTGCCCTGGTCGTCGGCGAAAACAGGCGAAGCAAAGGGAAGCCTCCAAGGGTCGGATTTCTGCTTGGTACTCGCAGGATGGACGTCTCGATCCCGGCGTTCAGGTGCGGAGTGCGCTATGAGATCGAGGCGAAATGCGTCTATGCCGATGACGAGTTCGGCTCGTTCGACTGCACGATTGCGAATCAGGACGGAGAGATTGTGGCGACCGCATCCCTTACGGCGTTCCAGCCACCGGGCGATCCGAAGGAATTTGCGGAGAAGATGAGGGAAATGAGGTAAGGCTGGAGGATTGGCCATGGGAACTGGAGCAGATGAGGCGAAAAAGGTAATAGTGACGGGCTCGAGTCGTGGAATCGGCAAGGCGATCGCCGACGGGCTGGCCGCCGCCGGATATCGCGTGGCCACGCATTCCGTCAGGACGGGAGGGACCGATCTCGTGTTCGACGTCGCCGACCGCGCCGCCGCCGCGTCCGCCATCGGCAAATGGGTGGAGGAGAACGGGGCGCCATACGCGGTTGTGCTTAATGCGGGCATCGCCATGGACAATGCATTCCCGGCGATGGAGGACGACGAGTGGGATCGCGTGCTCCGCACCGACCTCGACGGGTTCTACAATGTGCTGAAGCCGCTTGTGCTTCCGATGGTGCAGACGCGCAAGCCGGGAAGGATCGTGGTCATATCGTCCGTCTCCGGCGTAATAGGGAATCGCGGGCAGACGAACTACGCCGCCGCGAAGTCGGGCCTGATCGGCGCCGCGAAATCGCTGGCGATCGAGCTTGCCAGGCGCAACATAACGGTTAACTGCGTTGCGCCCGGCGTGATTGAGACCGAAATGACGGAGGCTGTCCCTGCCGACGAGGTAGTCCGCGCCATTCCCATGCGAAGGTTCGGCCGTCCGCAGGAAGTGGCGGCCGCAGTGAGGTTCTTCCTGTCCGATGGGGCGTCCTACGTTACGCGCCAGGTGCTGCAGGTGAATGGAGGGTTGGTTTGAAGCGCAGGGTTGCAATCGTAGGCGAGGGGATCGTAAGTTCACTCGGACATTCCGTTGCGGATGCGTACGAGAGACTGAAGGAGCTGCGCAACTGCGTGAAGGTATCGGATGACCTGAAGTCCTATCGCGGCCTTCACACAAGCCTATGGGCGCCATGCGGCTATGTGCGGCCGGCTGAATATGCGCGCAAGACGATCCGCACGATGAGTCCCGTGTCGGAGATGGCGCTTTTCGCCACGGAGAGGGCGTTGGCGGATGCCGGACTTCTCGACGATCAGGAATCGATCAGGGGCGGACGGCTTGGCGTCGCCTACGGCTCCTGTTCCGGCGGCGTCGAGGCAAACCTTGATTTCGCGAGCATCCTCGTCAACCGTGAGGTGAAGAACGTTACGAGTTCCACGTACATCAAGATGATGCCGCAGACTACGGCGGTGAACCTCTCGGTCCACTTCGGGACGACCGGGCGGTTATTCCCGACCAACACCGCGTGCACATCCGGCTCCCTCGCCGTGGGCCTGGCGTACGAGGCGATCGCATCCGGGTCGCAGGACATGATGGTGGCCGGCGGCGCGGAGGAGTTCTCGGTCACGCAGGTTGCGGTCTTCGACACCCTTTTCTCCGCATCCTGCAAGAACGACTCGCCAGACCTGACGCCTTGCGCTTTTGACGTGTCGCGTTCCGGCCTTGTCATCGGCGATGGCGCAGCGACGCTCATCCTTGAGGAGATGGGGCACGCGAAGGCCCGCGGCGCAAGGATCATTGCGGAGGTCGCGGGATTCGCGACGAACACGGACGGAAGCCACGTCACCCAGCCGAATGCGGCGACCATGGCGAATGCGCTCTCGCTCACGCTAAAGGACGCCGCGCTGCCGCCCTCGGCGATCGGATACGTGAATGCCCACGGCACCGCCACTGTGCTGGGCGATATCGCCGAGGGCATCGCCACGCATGGCGTGTTCGGCGACAATGGCGTGCCGGTGTCCACGATAAAGAACTACACGGGACACACCCTTGGCGCGTGCGGGGCTATCGAGTCCATAATGACCGTCGAGATGCTTCGCAACGGGTGGTTCGCCCCGAACCTGAACCTTGTGGAACCCGATCCCCGTTGCGGAGAGAACGATTTCATCATGGGCGATGGACGCAAGGCAGAGGTGGAGTACGCAATGTGCAACAACTTCGCGTTCGGAGGCGTAAACACGTCCCTCATATTCAGGCGGGTGTGATGCCCCGCCATTTTCTCCAAGTCGATATTTCTGGGCAAGGCAAATGAGAACGATTCCAGGGAACATAGAGCGGCTGCTTGTGGGCAAGCCGGAAAACGGAAGGTCGCTACAGGACTTCCTCGCCGCAAGGTGCGGGCTTTCGCGCAGGGCGGCCAAGGCCATGATCGATGGGCGCAGCGTGTGGGTGAACCGCAAGTGCGTGTGGATCGCGCACCATGGGCTTCGCACCGGCGACACCGTGGACGTGCCGCGCTCTGTGGTGGGCGCGGCAAAGCGCCAGCCGGGAAGCGACCGGGCAAATCGCGTGAACGGGCAGCCTTCGCCTTCGGCCGTACGACATATCCGGGTGCTTGTGGAGACCCCCGACTATCTGGTGGTGGACAAGCCCGCCGGCCTTGTGAGCTGCGGGGACCCGAAGTCCGTGGAGATGGCGCTTCGTCTTCAGATGCGCATTCCAACGATCGAGGCCGTGCACCGCCTTGACCGCGACACCACCGGCTGCCTCCTTATGGCGAAGACGCATACCGCGTTTATGGCGGCCGTGGAGGTGTTCAAGACCCATAGCGTGAAGAAGACTTATTTCGCGATTGCCGCCGGACGGTTCCCCCACGCGCACGAGACCGTGGCGGCGCCTTTGGACGGCAAGCCCGCCGTGTCGCACATCACGAGGGAGTCTGCATCGCAGGAGGCTTCATTCCTTAAGGTCAGGATAGAGACTGGGCGCACGAACCAGATTCGCCGCCATCTGTCCTCCATAAGGTTCCCCATCCTCGGAGACCGCACGTTTGGACTGAAGACGGCGCGGGACCCGAAGCTGATGGCCGTGTCGCGTCAAATGCTGCATGCCGCCGAGTTGCAGCTGCCGGATCCGATGCGTGGCGGGAAGGGGCAGATCAAGGCCCATAGCCCGCTCCCGGCGGATTTCCGCCAATGCCTGAAGGCATTCGGCATGGGGAAGTGAAATGACTGCGAAGGACGTTCCTGCGGTGGATCGGGCGCTGAGGCGGGAGTTCGTCTCGCACGACTCGCCGATAATCGAGCTGATACAGGCCCAGACCCGCGACCCGTTCTGCGTGCTCGTGGGCACGATACTCTCGGCCAGGACGAAGGACCAGTGCACGGCGGGGGCGGTGAGGCGGCTGTTCGCCGAGGCCCGCGGAGATGCGTTCCGTCCCGAGGATCTTGTGCGGCTTACGGTGCAGGAGATTGAGCGGCTCATCTATCCGGTGGGGTTTTTCCGCGACAAGGCGAGGCACCTGAAGAGGCTGCCGTCCGTCCTGGAAGAGAAATTCGGCGGCGCATTGCCGCACACCGTGGAGGAACTCTGCGAGCTTCCCGGGGTGGGAAGGAAGACGGCAAACCTTACGGTGGCGGTCGGCTTCGGCCTCCCGGCGATATGCGTCGACGTGCACGTGCACCGGATATGCAACAGGCTTGGCCTTGTGCGCACGAAAACGCCGTTCGAGACGGAGATGGCGCTCCGCAAGATCCTTCCCGTCAGGTATTGGAAGACGTGGAACTCGCATCTTGTGTCGTTTGGGCAGACCAGATGCGGGCCAATCCGTCCGAAGTGCGGGGGATGCCCGGTTTCTCGCTATTGTCCGCATGATGGTTAGGCGTTGACTCTGCGGTGTGGCAATGAAGGTGCGCGATGGGAATATGCCGGTCGATCCGGCGCTGTTTGCGGACGATCCCAATTGGGCGTCTTGCGTGCCGGACATGATGTCCGGCGGCAGCCGCTGCGGACTTCCCGACCACAGCGACTGCTCGCCGCTTGACGTGGATTCCGTCGCGGCGAACCTGAGGCCCGGCGGCACGCTTGGGTCGGAGAATGGGTACGAGGAGCGTCCCGGACAGATCGACATGCTCAAGGCGATAGTGCGCGCGTTCAATGACCGTTCTCATCTCATGATAGAGGCCGGCACGGGTGTGGGGAAGTCGCTTGCGTACCTCGTCCCGGCGGTGAACTGGGCCGTCTTGAACGATACGCCGGTAATCGTTTCCACGGCAACGCG
Organism: Clostridium sp. CAG:138; assembly: GCA_963626295.1. Taxonomy (GTDB): domain Bacteria; phylum Verrucomicrobiota; class Kiritimatiellia; order RFP12; family UBA1067; genus UBA1731. The sequence goes on along the minus strand of CAVFWS010000004.1, from coordinate 2,706 downwards.
CAACCTTCAGAGCCAGTTGATCTCGAGCGACATCCCCCGTGCCGTGAAGACCGTCAGCGGGAAAGTGCGTGTCGCCCTGCTGAAGGGGCGGGGAAACTACCTTTGCCTGCACGCCCTTGCCGAGCTGATGCAGGATGGCTACTACGGCATGAGCGAAGCGGAACGGGCCGAGTTCGGGGAGGTCGTCCGGTGGCTCCATGAAGATGGGTGCAGCGGCGACCTTGATGCCGTGAATGTGCCAAAGCTCAGGGGACGGCTCGTGTGCTCTGGGGAGGATTGCGGCGGCAGACGCTGCCCATACGCATCCAAGTGCTTTGTCCGCAAGGCGAGGGAGGCCGCGCTTCGCGCGCACCTGATAGTCGCGAACCATGCGCTTGTCATCACGGAGGCCGCCAATCCTGGAAGCGGTCTGCTCCCCGCATACGGCAGGGTCGTGTTCGACGAGGCCCACAACCTTGAGGATGTCGCGACGGACATCTTCTCGTACGAGTTCTCCCGTGTCACGTTTGCGCAGCTGATAGGACGCATAACGCGGCGGCGCAGGGGCGATCGCGGACGGGAGAAGGGCGTGCTGGGGGCTGTCGGGCGGCAGCTCGCCAAGGGTACGCTTTCATCGGCAAGGAACGCCGGCGAGATCGGCGAACTGGTGCAGGCCATCCGCACGGCGAGCGCATTCGCGCAGCTTGAGGCCGACGCGGCGATGGACGCGGCCTCGCGCATGCTGCGTCCCGAACCGAGGCGCGACGTCCTCCGCTACAGGAGGCTGTGCGCAGATGGAGGGGGCCATCTCGCGAGGCAATACTCGGTAAACGGGCTTTTCAGGGACTACGCCAAGGAGCATTGGGACGAGAGGACGCTCGACCAGGCCCTGCTCGGGCTGGAGGGTAGGCTCGCCGATCTCGCGAATGCGCTCAGGCGCCTTTCGGACAGCCTGGATTCCGCGGCGGGAGACGAGCTGAACCTGTTTGGCGACCTGTCGGCACAGGCCGCGACCGTGGCGGATGCGGTGAAAGCCTATCTCATGGCGGTGAAGATGACGCTGGCGGGCGACGATCCGCAGCGTGTCTATTGGGCCGAGAAGATCTCGCGCACGACAACAGGACGTGGCGCGAACGGGGATCGGACGGAGTACCGGTTCGTGTCCGCCCCGCTGTGCATTGCGGACGAGATGCGCAGATGCTTCTACGACGTCAAGGATTCCGTTGTGCTTTGCTCGGCCACGTTGCGCGTTGGCGATCGGTTCGACTACATGGCGAGACGGCTTGGCTGTGTGCCGTCCACAACGGATGAACCGGCTGGCGGTCGCGTCCGTAGGCTCGTGGCGGAGTCCCCGTTCGACTATTTCCGCCAGGCGCTTGTGCTTGCGCCGGACTTCCTGCCTGACCCGGCTGCGGACGGGGAAAGGTACGTGGACGAACTCGCCCCATTCCTCCTGAGGCTGTTTGTGGCGACGAAGGGACGGGGGCTCGTCCTGTTCACGGCCTATGACATGATGTGCGCCGCCGCAGATCGGGCGCGTCCGCTTCTTGAGGATGCGGGCATTGAGCTTTGCGTACAGGGCGACGGCCTCACCCGCGAGGCGATGTCGGCACGGCTAAAGGCGGGGGGGCGTACGGTCCTCTTCGGGTCGCAGAGCTTCTGGGAGGGAGTCGACGTCGCGGGCGATGCTCTGTCGTGCGTGGTCATCGCCAGGCTTCCGTTCCCCCAGGTGCACGAACCTGTCGCGGAAGCCCGGTGCGAGCAGATTGAAGCCGCAGGAGGCAGGTCGTTCCACGACTACATGATTCCTGAAGCGGTCATAAGGTTCCGGCAGGGATTCGGGCGGCTCGTCCGCACAAAGCGGGACAGGGGCATCGTCGTCGTGACGGATCGGCGCTTCGTGACCAAGAACTACGGCGCCATCTTCCGCAAGTCGATAGCGGCATCCGCGCATGTGGTGCAGTCGGAAGGCGACCTGCTCGATCGCGTAAACTGCTTCCTCTCATAGTGAGGCGACAGTCCTTCCGAGGCGGGTGCAGACCGATCTCTTCGCGGCGGTCGAGAAGAAGCGGGTGAGGAACGACCGCAATAGTGCGGCGTAATCATGAGAGTCTACCTCGACAACTGCTGCTACAACCGCCCGTTCGACCCGCAGATGGACTTGCGAATCTTCTGCATCCTGTCCCGCGAGGTCGGGTCGGTTGACGCGGAGCGGTTCATCGCGCATGTCAATCGCGAGCGGATGGACTACACGAAGTGGCGGCAGACGCTTTTCCAGGGGCAGTCCATCGAGAAACTGGCAGCGGACGCGCGGGCGACGGCGTCGCGCATTCGCCGCCAGCGGGCGAATGCATTGTCCGCGACGCGTTGATGCGCCCGCCGCGGCGATTCCTTGGTCTGGTACCATCCAGCAGAAAGGAAGTGGGATAGCGAAATGGGCGAGAGGCGGAGGTAACGCGCCGCCAAACCAGGTCAATTTGCAACTGCAAGGTGGACGTCGCGTGAACTGTGAATATGCCGAAGAGTGCCTGACTCCCGATTTCACAGGGCAAGGACTGCTTCGTGAATCGTGCGGACGCAGGGCGGTCATCCGCCGACCGACTGCTTCGCCGCAGCGATCTTAAGGTCAGGAATCCTTGCTCGCCAGTCAGCGGCGCGGAAGAGAGATGCGTCGTGGCGGGCGACGGACATCTGGAGATATTCCGACTCCTTCTCGACTCCGACGAA
>CAVFWS010000003.1:0-46395 GCA_963626295.1 Clostridium sp. CAG:138 | reverse complement strand
AGGTCGAGGGCGAGCTGACGCGCCGCATGGAGATCGCCGAGGTGCGCAAGAGCGAAACCAATTCTTGAAGAATTGAGGCGACAGATGGCAAGACGGAAGCCCATACCCGAACGTACTATCAAGGCATTGTTCGCAAAGTCGCGAAACATGTGCGCATTTGATGGATGCAATCGCATGATCGTGGACGAGACAACGAACACCGTCATGGGCGAGATAGCGCACATCGAGGGCGTTGCAAAGGGTTCCGCACGACACAACCCAAACTTGCCGGATGAGCACCTGAACGATTGTGACAACCTCATATTGCTGTGCCATGATCATCATACGTTGATCGACGATAAACGCAATGGATACACCGTGGCAAGATTACGCGAGATGAAGCGTAATCATGAGTCTCTTGGTCGTCTGGACATTGATCCTATCGATGGCAGACTGACGAAGATTTACATGGACAATGCTGTCGTCAGAAAGACAACGGTAAAGAAGACCGTCTACAACCATTCCGTTCACAACGAGGCAACCGGAAACGCCCAGCAGACGGTCAATGTTTTCATGCATCCGCAACGCGATCCGATTCCCGACGATGCAATCCAGCGCAATGCCGCGCAGAGGGCGTATGTCCTCTATCTGATCGACCAATACAAGCAACTGGCAGGTGCTTATTCGCTTAATCCAAAAGTCGTAGCCGTCAATCTCAGTCGGGCAATTAGGAAACAGTTTGGCACGAAGGCTGTCGCCGTGTCTTCATCTCGATTTGGCGAGCTTTGCACCTTCTTGAAGAAGCGTATCGACAATACAACTGTCGGCAAGGGAAACGTGCGCAAAGGAATAGCGAATTATCGTGCGTACCCATTGTAGATAGCACTCAATCTGTAAAACGGAGAACTTAAATTATGGCAGAACATCATGAAGTAAACGAGATCGTCAAAAGGATCGACCAGAAACTGCTCGAGCAATTGTTCGAGCGGCTTCATATCGAGGGTTTGGACGAGGAATGGAAGAAGTCCAGCAAACGCAACATCAAGCCGTTGTGCGATGCGTTGGCGAAACTGCCGGACGAGATCCAGGATGAGGTTGGTCTGACGCTGGAGGAGATTGCGCCGGTGGGGCGTGAGAACAAGAACATCCCCGTAATCCTCTCCACGCTCTACGAGATGCGCAAGGAGACGCCGGATGGATTCGACGAATGGAATGCAGCTCAGATGGCGACCTGGAGCTGGCTCAATCTCGAACCGGTTCAATGGGGGCGGCTTCGTGGGCGTGCGCTCATCAACAACTTCAACCCCGGCGAATGGAAGAGCTTCGATCTCCAGTTCGAGCAGGATCCGCAGCGCGGTCTCATCGAAGAGCGAAAGACCCAACTCGAGAAAGCCATCGTCAAGTCGATCTCGCACCGCGAATATCGCGGACGGCATTGCAAGAGCGAGTGCTATACCGTCGGTGACAAGGAGAACATTGTCTTCAAACTGACCGACCACAAGTCGGCAGACGAATTCTGGAGCGAAGAGTCACAGGACTTCAAGCCGACTGACAACTTGAAGGCATTCAAGGTTGTGCTCTCGTTTGATTACGACACCTACCGGATGAGCATCCTCTACACAAGCAATCCAAGAGGATGCCGGGAACTCTCGTCCGTGCTTGCCGATGCCATTTTCGGTGCGGACGGCTACAAGCGCATTGACGAAGTCAGATACACCATCAGCCAGTTCAAGAACAAGTCGAAATTGCCGCCCTTGCCTGATGCGGGCATCAAGACGGCGACCGTAATTGGACTGGACATCCTTCTCGACAACACCAAGAAGCGCCGCCGGTCGTATTTTGAGGCGGAGCGCGATCTGCAGGCGACGATCAAGGAGGAGTTGAGCGACGATCTACTCAATCGTGATACCACGACCGTCCAGCGCGTGACGATCCGCATCACTTATGATTCGGCGAAGAAGAACGACGTGCCGAGAACATTCAGAATTTCCGAGACATCCATCGGAGGATTGATGTCCGCGCCAAAGAAGGTGCAAAAGGGATTCAAGGAATACATGCGCAAGTACGGCATCACAAAGTCGCCCGATGAAAACGACCCGAATACTGACGCAGCAGCTTCGTAACGAGAATCCCTATTGGACGGTCTGCACTCTTCCCGGAGGATCGAAAAATCCTCTGGTGTTGTCCGGCGTTCTCATTTGGGGCGAACGACTTCACACGATAGACTGCGATGATTGTCATGATTGCGACTTCATGCCGACGCCTTATGTTCGTGATGAAACCGCCGAGAAACCGCAGTGGGCGTACACCTGCGAGCTGACGGGTGAGGTAATCGATGTCGACGCTGAACGTGTCTTTTCATTGGTCTACGACCCCGACCGCTTTGCGGCTATTGTCTGTGAGCGTCTTGAGTGCGAGGGTGTTGAGAAAATTGGCGACGGCAAAGTGTGGCGGCTGGGACACAGCGACATAGCCGAGACGCAGGAACGTGAAATCGTCATCATGACGCGGTGCGGCAAAGCAGATCTCGAATCCCTTCCCAAGTTGCTTCAGAATCAGAATTTTCTTTTGCTTGTCGGATCGCTTGAGTGCGATTTGACGCAATTCGATGATCAGTACCGGCGGCGCATCTACACCTTCGACCAAGTAGTGCGGTTCGCGGATGATGGTACGGTTTCGTTTGTCCTCGACGAGTTCACGAATCGTCTTTCCGAGTCCGTTGTTCCGAAGAAGCGAGGAAAGCGCGCCGACACATTGGCGCGCGAGCGGAAGATCGCGGAGTATTTGAAGGATCGGTTCTTCTCGATTATGAGTCTTCCAACATGGGAAGAACGGGAGAAAGCCATCCGCGAGACTAAGAATGTTGCGGAGATTGGGCGTGAATTGAACATCCCCAAAAACACAATGATTCGATATCTCAACGCCAAGTGGCATTGGGGCGATGATGAATCGTGTGCTCAGTTCTGGTTCAACGTCGTCACTGTATACGATTACTTCTTCATCTTTGCGAAGATTGTTGAGGAGAAGCCGTTTTCGGCTGGACAGGACGCGCAAACCCTCTATGGCAATTTCTATCGATTGTATTTGGCCGAAATGGCAAGACACAAATCCGCGAAGTAAGCTCGGATACGAGATCAGATGAGAACGCAGTCGGGTTGACCGGCTGCGTTTTTTGTTTCTCCACCATTCCCGAAAGTTCCATTTAAGGCGTCAAAGTTCCACTTAAGGAAAACGAGTGGAACTTCCAAAATAAATTTCAGATTTTTCCATTCGAGATAATGGCTGTTTCCGTGTGTAAAAGACGCGGAAACGGCCATTTTCATTTTTCCTGAATGTCCTGTTGCACTTTCCAAGTTCCACTTAAGGTCTTCGTGTGGAACTTCGCCCGTGTGTGGTCGGGCGAATCAAGATCGCAAACGAGATTGACGAACCCGGCAAGAGGCGAATCGCCCCACCAAGCCGGGTGGTTTGGGTCTTGAGGAGTCGGAACGGTCTTCTGGCTCTGGCGGACAGAGGCGGTTCGATGCTCGAAAAACAGCTCACAGGTCGGCAACGGCCTGGGGCGCAAAAAGGAACAACGAACCATGAAGACCACTAACAATCGTGTCGCAGAGCTCATCCCTGCCACCACCATGAGGTACATCGAGACGAAGACCCGTCAGACGTCCATCAACGTCGGGTTCTCCTTCGCCGACGAGGACGATCTCAAGCAGCACATCAGTCTGGCCGCCGTCAAGGCGCGTTATGCCTACGATGAGGCAGCCAAGGCGTCCCTCGAGACGTTCCTCCACACTGCCGTGGACAATGCCGCCAAGGAATTCCTGCGCAACAAGCGCCGCGAAAAGCGCGTGCGCTTCATCTGCGTTCTCGACGAACCCGTCTGCCAGGACGGCTTCGGCGGCGACGATGAGGTGGATTGCGAGGAATCGCGCATCGACACCGTCCCCGACGAACGTGACGGCGGCGTGGACGATGTCGACCTGCACAATGACGTGGCGGAAGCCCTGCGCGGTCTCGACCCCTTGTCGATGCAGCTCTGCCAGTTGCTGATGGACGGCGAGACCCTGCGCGGTGCGGCGGAGAAGATGGGTGTCACCCATTGGCGCGTGATCCGCTGCCTCGTGCCGAAAATCGCGAAGCGTCTGCAGAAAATCCACGACTTCAAAAAATAATCTGCACCACTTCGACCCCCTGCGGCTAATAACTACGCCGCGGGGGGCAACCTCCTATGACAACTCAAAAAGGACTAACAATCATGAAGACAAGAGCCGACTATCCGTTCTTCGCCGACATCGACGCGGAACAATACCACGAGGATGCGAGGCAGGGCAAGTTCCTCTCGAGCCATCTGCTCGGGGACTTCCGAAAGTGTCCGCGCACCTACCACCAGAAGATGACGGGCGAGATTCCTCCGCAGGACTCCGCCGCGTACAAGACAGGCCGCGCCGTCCATTCGCTCGTGTGCGAGGGCCGCGCCGCATTCGACAAGGAGTTCGTCGTGACCGATGGGCCGGTGAATCCCAAGACGGGCGAGCCGTTCGGGAAGCTCACGAAGGTCTACCGGGAGTGGGCCGCCGCGCAGACGCTGGAGCCGATCTCCACGACCGACTTCGGCTTCATGGCGAAGCTCCAGAGTTCCGTCTGGCTGCACCCGGTCGCGGGCGAGCTTCTCTCCGATGGCTGGGCCGAGGGTACGGTCAGGACGACCTACAACGGCGAACCCGTGCAAATCCGGATCGACTACTTCAATCCGAACTTCAAGAATCCGCTCACGGGACGCGAGGGCGCGATCATCGACTTGAAGACGTGCGAGACCATCGACTTCTTCGAGTCGGACGCCCGCCGCTACGGGTACATCCACCAGCTTGCCTTCTACCGCGAGGTGATGCGCATCGTTTCCGGTGAGGAATTCCCGGTCTACATCATCGCGGTCGAGAAGAAGGCCCCGTATCGCGTCGGCGTGTGGCAACTCTCCACCGATGCGCTCGACGATGCCAAGGCCGAGAACGAACGCGCCCTGTCGCTCCTCCGCGAATGCCGCTGCCAGAACACGTGGCCGACCGGCTACGAGGAGATCCGCATCCTCGACTTCAGCCGCTAACCCTCCAACTCACGCAAACACAGAAAGGAAAGAATATGTCGCTTATCAACACTGTCACCAAGGGCCGCGAAACCCAGCCGCCGAGGATCATGATTTACGGCAGCGAGGGCGTGGGAAAATCCTCGTTCGCCTCGCTTGCGCCCGACCCGATCTTCATCCAGACCGAGGACGGTCTTTCGGAAATCGACACGTCCAAGTTCCCGCTCTGCACGAGCTTCGACGACCTCGTCCTGCAGCTCAAGGCCGTCCGCGACGAGGAGCATTCCTACGGCACGGTCGTGATCGACTCCCTCGACTGGGCGGAGCGTCTCATCTGGGATCGCGTGTGCAACGACTACGGTGTGAAGAGCATTGAAAAGGCCGACGGCGGGTACGGCAAGGGCTATGTCCTCGCGCTCACCTACTGGCGGCAGATGATCTCGATCCTCAATGAAATCCGCTCGAAGCGCGGGATGGCGGTGATCCTCATCGCGCACGCCGCCGTGGAGCGTTTCGAGGATCCGGAACACGCCGCCTACGACCGCTACACGCCCCGGCTTCACAAGAAGGCGTGCTCGCTCGTCTGCGAGTGGGTCGATGCCGTCCTCTTCGCCTCGCGCCGGATGCGCGTCGATGCGACGACGGGCAAGGCCGCGCCCGTGGGGGCCGACGGCGGTGAGCGGATGCTCCGCACCAACGGCTCCCCGGCCTGCATCGCGAAGAACCGCTACGGGCTTCCGACGGAACTTCCGCTCTCCTGGTCCGCCTTCGTCGAGGCGCTGAAGACGGGAGGAGCCAAATGAAGAGGCAGCGCGTCACCCTCACTGCGGCGGTCGTGTGCGACCGCTGCGGCGAGACGATCAAGGCGGGAGAGACGGCCATCGTCACCTTCGACGAGAAGACCGGCGAGTGCCGGTTCACGCACGAGGCCTGTCCGGCGGCGGAGAACGCGGCTGTGAAAGTCCCCCGCCCGATCCGCCCGAGAACCCTTGTCCGTGGCGCAGTCCGCGCCCGCACAGTCAACCGCCGCAAAGGCAACACCAACAACAAAGCAAGAAAGGTCAGATAAGTCATGGCACAGCTCAACTTCAACGCTGCCGAAGTGCAGCCGCTCGAAACCTTCGAGGCGATCCCCGCCGGAACCTACGAGGCCGTCATCACGGACTCCGCGATGAAGCCGACGAAGAACGGGACGGGATCGTATCTCGAACTCACCATCGAGATCATCTCCGGCGACCACCAGGGCCGCAGGGTGTGGTCGCGCCTCAACCTCGCGAACCAGAACGTCAAGGCGGTCGAGATCGCCCGCCGCGAACTCTCCTCGATCTGCCGCGCCGTGAACGTCATGAATCCCGGCGACAGCTCGGAACTGCACAACATCCCGTTCTTGGTCGTGGTGAAGCGCGTGAAGCGCGACGACGACACCTACACGAACGAGGTCGGCGGCTACAAGGCGAAGGAAGCCGCCCAGACGGCCCCGCAGGCCGCGACGCCCGTCCAGGCCGCACAGACCACGGCTACGCAAGGAAAGGCCCCGTGGAGCCGGTGAGCTTCGAGCTTCCGTGGCCTCCGAGCCTGAACCGGTACTATCGGCACGTCGGCCCCCGTGTGCTCATCAGCCGCGAGGGCCGGCAGTACCGGCTGAAGACCGTGTCCCGGCTCGGCGGGCTTTTCGAGAAGTTCACCGTCCCCGTGAAGGTGCGCATCGAGCTCTATCCGCCGGACAACCGCAGACGAGACTTGGATAACTGTCTGAAGTGTCTCTTGGATTCGCTCACGCACGCCGGGGTCTACGAGGACGATTCGCTCGTCAAGGATCTGGGACTGCACATGATGGACGCCGTGCCGCCGGACGGCATGGTCCACGTCACAATCGAGAAGAGGTAATTTCAAATGGCAGAGGAAGAACACAACGCGGAGAGGAACAGGGAACCCGAGGAGGAGTTCATCCCGGAGTGGCGCAAACGTATCGAGCGCAAGCGGGAGATCGTCCGCGAGTACATGCACACGGTCGAGGACGACAAGCTCTTCCTCGTCGCGTTCCTGCTCATGCAGGGACTCGAGAACAAGACGATCTCGAAGACGCTCTCGATGTCCGAGGAGGAGATTGAGGCCGCCAAGGGTCGGATCGCCATCGGGCTCCGGCTCAAGGGCATCGAAGTGAGGAAGTGATTTCATGGGACTGAGATACTACCAGGCCGATGCCGTGAACGCGGTGTGGAAGCATCTCCGCGAGAAGGACACGAATCCCTGCGTCGTGATGCCGACGGGAAGCGGCAAGAGCTGGGTGATCGGACAGATCGCCTCGGATGCCGTCACGAACTGGGGTGGGCGCGTCCTCTGCATCGCTCATGTGAAGGAACTTCTGGAGCAGAATGCGGGGAAGATCAAGGCGATCTGCCCCGACATTCCGCTCGGGCTCTACTCCGCCGGACTGGGGCGGCACGACATGTCGCAGTCGGTGATCGTCGGCGGCATCCAGTCGATCTACAACAAGGCGGCGGACTTCGGGCGGTTCGACGTCGTGATCATCGACGAAGTACACATGGTGCCGCCGGACGGCGACGGGATGTACCGCACCTTGCTCGAAGGTCTCAAGGCCGTCAATCCGAACATCCGCGTGGTGGGGCTCACGGCGACCCCGTGGCGGATGAAAGGCGGACTCATCTGCAAGCCGGAGAACATCCTGAACGAGGTGTGCTATGAGATCGGATTGAAGGAAATGATCGACCGTGGCTTCCTCTCGAAGCTCGTCTCGAAGTCGGGGCGGGCTCTTGCCGATCTCGACCACCTCCACATCCGTGGCGGCGAGTTCGTGCAGGAGGACATCGACCGGGCGATGGGTGACGAGGCCATCGTCACTTCGGCGTGTCACGAGATCGCGCAACTGACGAAGGATCGTAAGTCCGTGATCATCTTCTGCACCTCGGTCGCACACGCGCATCGGGTCGCCGAACTGATCCACGGCTACACCGGCGAGGAGTGCGCGGTCGTGACGGGCGACACGCCGTCCTCCGAACGCGCCGAGATCCTTGCCCGCTTCAAGGGCGAGGTGGTGGACGCCGACCTTTTCGGCAACGGGAAGAAGCCGCTCAAGTTCGTGGCGAACGTCGAATGTCTCACGACAGGATTCGATGCGCCGGGAATCGACACAGTGTGCCTTCTGCGTCCTACGATGTCGCCGGGACTTCTCATGCAGATGTGCGGGCGCGGCACGCGGCTCTCGCCCGAAACGGGGAAGACCGACTGCCTCATCCTCGATTACGGTCGCAACATCGAGCGGCATGGGCCGCTGGATGCGCTGAAGCCGCCGTCCGAGCGCGAGAAGTCCGGACAGTCCGGGCCGCTCGCGAAGGTGTGTCCGCAGTGCCGGGCCTTGATTCCGATTGCGATGCCGCGCTGTCCACAGTGCGGCTACGAGTATCCGCAGAAGGATCCGGAGCCGAAGTTCGACGCGACCGCCTCGAACCTCGGCGTTTTGTCCGGAGAGGTGATCACCGAAGAACACGAGGTGAGGGATACGGACTACTTCGTCTGGCAGAAGCGGGGCGCACCGCCGGAAGCGCCGCACACCGTGCGCGTCACCTACCGGCTCGACCTCCTCCATTCGATTTCCGAGTGGCTGTGTCCCGAACACACGGGGTACGCCCGGAGGAAGTTCGAGAAATGGTGGAAGGAACACGCGCTTCCGGAGTGCCCGATGCCGGTCACGGCGGAGGACGTGTGCGAGTACGCCTTCATGGGGATGCTCAAGGAGGTGAAGAAGATCAAGGTGCGCACGGTCACGGGCGAGAAGTATCCGAACGTGATCGGATACGAACTCGGCGAGGCGAAGGCGGCGGTGAACGCACAGTCCGAGTCGATGGACGATGAGGATCTTCCGTTTTGACGAAAGGTTGAACAGGGACAAATTCTACGAGCTTTTGTTTCGGATCTGGTGGTGGGCGCGTGTCTACGCGATCTACGCCGCGATCCTCTTCGCGATTCTCTGGGGGATCGCGAGCTTTTCCGGCTGCGCGAACGACGCGGCGGCGCCAGCCGCGCAGCCCGTACACCACGAGGCGCTGTCGCTGCGGCTCTCGGCGGTGATGGAGGAGATGCGCGAGGCCGGTTGCTGGCCGATGACGTTCAGCGTCGCCTACACGAATCCGACAAACTATTCGATTTCCGTCTCGGGCAAGTACTACGACGCCCTCGACCGGAACAGGACGAATCTCTTGAACCACACGAAGAAAGGAAACTGACCGATGGAATGCATGATTGGACGCGGCTGCTGCCGGGTGAAGCGCGAACTCGACTACTGGAGGCGGATGGCCTACTGGGGGCTTTCGATGGCGGTTCTCAACTTCACGGTCGCGTGGGCGGTCGCGTTCTGCCGCGTGGCGGGGGTGATGAAGTGAGCGATCTGAAGAAACGCCGCATGGAGATCGGCCCCGAACACGAGAACGGCTTCCGCAGGGGAAGCCACTGCCTCAACTGCCTCGGCGGGCGCGGCGCGGGTGCGCGGCTCTCGCACACGGTGCGGTCGAGCGGGCTTCCGAAGCACTGGAAGCCGAAGATGGATGCGGACGGGCGCGTCCGCATGAACGAGGAGCTTGAACTCCTCAAGGAACTTGAACAATTCGGAATCGGCGGCTGGTTCACCATCCGCTGACGGAAAGGACGGAAATGGCTACTGTGACGGTCGAACTGGCGAAGTCGTACCTTTCGGCGGGACTCTCCGTCCTCCCGGCGGCGCGGCAGAGGAAGCGTCCGTCCGTCGGATCGTGGAAGACGTGGGCGAAACGGCTTCCGACCGAGTACGAGGTCGGGGCGTGGTTCGCGAACGCGCAGGACGGCGTGTGCATCGTGGCGGGCGCGGTGTCCGGAAACCTGGAGTGCATCGACTTCGACGCGCACGGCGAATGCTTCGAGGCGTGGGCGGCGACGTTGGAGCAGTCACTCTTCGACCGGCTCGTCGTCGAACGCACACCATCCGGCGGATACCATGTCCTCTATCGGACACAAGATCCCGTAGAAGGAAACCGGAAGCTCGCGCAGGGAATGCGCGAGGGAAAGAAGACGACGCTTATAGAAACCCGAGGCGAGGGCGGACTTTTTCTCTGTGCCCCCACCGAGGGTTATTGTCTTTTGCAGGGACGGTTTGAGAAACTGTCCGTCCTTTCGACAGACGAGCGTAAAGCCCTCGTGTCGGCGGCGGAGGCGATGAACGAGTGTGTGGACGCAATCGCCCCCACGGAGGCCACACAGGGGCAGGATTCGGCCTTTCTGGTGAAACCGGGCGACGATTTCTGCGCACGTGGCGACATCCGGCCCGTTCTGACGGCGCACGGCTGGAAGTTCCTCGGCACGAAGCCGGACGGAAACGAACTGTGGCAGCGTCCCGGCAAGTCCGGGGACGGCAACTCGGCGACCTTCAACGGGGAGATTCTGTGTGTCTTCTCGACGAACGCCGCTCCCTTCGAGGCCAAGGGGTACAACAAGTTTCAGGTGTATGCGCTCCTTGAACACGGTGGCGACTTCACGGCGGCGGCGCGTACATTGCTGGAACGCGGATACGGGACGGGCGACGAGGTGCCGATGGCCGAGTGTGCGGGCATCATGGGTCTCGCGCAGCAAGTGGCGCGGACGGGCGTCGCACAGAAAGGATCCGAAGCGGTCGTCGTCCAGCCGGAGGATGCGGACGATGCACACGAGGCGGCGTTCGAGTACGAGGATCCGGGCGTCATTCCGGAGGAGTATTTCAACGTGCCGGGATTCGTGTCGGATCTGATGGGCTATACCTTGCGGACGGCCTACTATCCGAACAAGGCGCTCGCGTTCGCCGGAGCGATGGCGATGCTCTCGCATCTGACGGGACGCCGCTACAAGGACAAGCGGGGAAGTCGGTTCAACCTCTATCTTCTCGCCTTGGCGAAGTCCGGAACGGGCAAGGAGCATCCTCGCTCCGTGAACATCGACCTCGCGGCGCAGATGTCGATGCTGGGCGAACTCGGCGACACCTTCGCTTCGGGCGAGGGCTTGGAGGATTCGCTCTGCATTTCGCCGTCCATGCTCTACCAGGTGGACGAGGTGGACTATCTCTTCAACACGGTGAAGCTGAAGGATGCGCGGGCGGAGCAGATCAGCTCGATGCTGTTGAAGCTCTACTCGGAATCGAAGACCACCCACGTCATGCGCAAGAAGGCGATTCAGCGCGGACAGCCTCAGTCCGGCTCGTACATCCCGCAGCCTCATCTCACGATGTTCGGCACGGCGACACCCAAGTTCTTCTACCAGTCGCTCACGGAGCGCACGATGGAGAACGGTCTTCTGGCGCGGTGCATCGTCCTCGAGGCGGCGGAGCGCGGCATGGCGGGCACGCCCCACGAGGAGGCGTTTCCGAGTTCGATCCTCCAGACTGTCCGGGACATGGTGCGCATGGGACACGAGCAGAACCTTCTCAAGGAATATCCGCAGCCGATGGTGTTGCCCGAAACGACCGAGGCGACGAAGCGGCTCGACGAGGTGTTCGCCCTCGCGGACAAGGAGTATGCCCGCGCATCGGAACTCGAGTGCGATTCCGCTAACGCCCTCTGGGCGCGTGCGGGGGAGAAGGTGTCGAAGCTCGCCGCGCTCTACGCGATCAGCAAGAATCCGCTCGATCCCATGATGGATGTCGATGCCGTCGACTGGGCGTGGAAACTTGTCGAACACATGACGAAGCGTATGCTCTTCATGGCGGGACTGTTCGTCGCCGACACGGAGTACGAATCGCTCTCGATGAAGCTCATGCGCGGCGTGAAGGCGCACGGCGGTCGCATCTCACACGGACGGCTTCTCCGCAATTCGCACATTGACCGGGAGTCGTTCAAGCGCATCACGGATACGCTCGTCGAGAGCTGTCGACTCAAGAAGGAGTACGGACAGCGCGGAGGCGTGTTCTATGTGCTTCCATGATGCGGTGACTCGTGACAGGGACGCAAGGCGTCCGCAGGAGTATGAATGCTCTTGCGGACGCCTTTTTTGTTGTCTTTTGCGTTCATTCGGATGGTCGCGTTACGTTCGCAAAGTGTTAGCAGAATCCGGCGAAAGCGACTGTGGAAGTCGCAAAATGCGAACGCGGTGCGAACATAAGGCGAACGGAAGAAAAAGAGCGAAGAGAAAGACATAACAAGAGGAAAATATATATTCTCTTTTACTTTCTTCTCTTTCTATCCTTTCTCTCTTCCTTGTGTTCGCACGTTCGCTGGCAGTCGTGTGCAACACGCTTTTTGGGCGGTTTTGTGCGTGTATGATCGCGCGAGCGTGCGCGAGGGGAAAAGAAGTCGGCCACCCGGCGCAAACACTGTCGGTGCGCAACGGGGCTTGCGCCCTGTAATAGGCATGCGCATCGGCAGGAAAGGAGACGGGTGGCCGACAGCGGGATATGATGCCACAACTTGTCCTGCAAGTCAACGGGGCAAGTGAAGAATCTTCAGAAAAATAGTCTGCACCAAAACACCCCTGCACGGCTAATAACTACGCTGCAAGGGAGATTGTGCCCTGCGATCTCTCGCAAGGCCGCACAGATTCGCCTGCAAGGCCCCAAGGACGCCCCACGTGCCCTCCGCCCAAGCCGAGCGAGTGCTGGGCGACCCGGCCCCCGGCGGCCCCCAGCCGCGAATTTCCGACGGTTCCCCCCTGTGGGCTATCGACGGCAGGGCGCGGGAAGGAGCGGGGCTACTAAGCAGAGTTTGTTTACAGTGAGAAACATTCATATGCGGGCGTCTCGGGTGCGTATGCGCCCGTAATGCCCGATTATGGACGCTCTCGCGCCAGCGGCTCTGCGAGCGGATTCTGGCATCGAAAATCAACCGTTTCAAGGCCCGTTCAAGGGCCGTTCAAGAAAGGAAAGCAATGGAAATAGTGAACGTGAAGCTCTCGGAGATCACGCCATACGAGAAGAACCCGAGGAACAACGACAATGCGGTCGCATCGGTCGTGGCGTCCATCCGGAAGTTCGGATTCATCGGCGCGATTGTCCTCAACAAAGACAAGGTCATCATCAACGGCCACACGCGGGTGAAGGCCATGAAGGAGATCGGCGTGGAGACGATTCCCGCCGTGATCGTCGACCACCTCACGCCCGAGCAGGAGAACGCGCTCCGCATCGCCGACAACAAGACGGGCGAAATCGCCGAGTGGAACGAGGAACTTCTCCGCGCCGAACTGAAGGCGTTGCAGGAGGCCGGGTTCGAGGTCGCGGAACTTGGCTTCGACGATGACGAACTCGAAAAGCTCCTCAACGGCGAGGACACGGTGTCGCTCGGCGAGACCGATCCGAACGAGGCACCCGAAGTGCCGGAGGCGGCACTCTCCCGCGCGGGCGAGGTGTACGTCCTCGGGGATCACCTCCTCATGTGCGGCGACTCCACCAAGTCCGGCGACGTGGAAAAGCTCGTCGGCAGGGAGGAAGCCGATCTCTGGCTCACCGATCCGCCGTACAACGTGGCCTACGAGGGGTCGAACGGACTCACGATCCAGAACGACTCGATGGAGGACGTGAAGTTCCGCGAGTTCCTGCGCTCGGCCTTCGCCTGTGCGGAAAAGGTCATGAAGCCGGGTGCGCCGTTCTACATCTTCCACGCGGATTCCGAAGGCTACAACTTCCGTGGCGCGTGTCACGATGTCGGTCTCCGCGTCCGCCAGTGCCTCGTGTGGAAGAAAAACTCGCTCGTCTTGGGGCGGCAGGACTACCAGTGGATTCACGAGCCGTGCCTCTACGGCTGGAAGGACGGGGCCGGACACGAATGGTACGCCGACCGCTCGCAGACCACTGTCATGGAGTTCAACAAGCCGAAGAAGAACGACGTGCATCCGACCATGAAGCCGACCGAGATGCTGATCTATCTGATCCGCAACTCCTCGAAGAAAGGCGATGTCGTCGTCGACACGTTCGGCGGCTCGGGCTCCACTCTGATCGCCTGCGAGCAGACGGGGCGCAAGTGCCGGACGATGGAACTCGACCCCAAGTACTGCGACGTGATCCGCCGCCGGTGGGCCGAGTTCGTCCACGGCGAGGGCTGCGACTGGGCGGCGAAGACCCCGCCCGTCGGCGCGGAAAGTGCCCCCGAAGCGGCAGATTCCGCGCAATCGGGCGGAGAATCCGCGCCAGCCGAGGCCGACGCGCCGCTCGAAGTCGCGGACGATCTTCCGCTCGACCAGGCCCAGACGGCGGCCCCTGAAACGGCGGTCGTGCAAGGCTGAAAAGTGTGCAAACTCAGCAATCGTATACTCTGTCACGTCGACACTACATCTGCGTGACAGAGCACTATAGAGCGCCGGAAACACACTTTCAGAGAGCCGTATAGAGCGCGCAATCCGCCGTAAACGGGCGGTATCGCGCCGTATAAGGGCAGATTCCCGTTTACGGTAATAAGATCGGGATGACTCCCCACAGGATCCGAGTAGATGTCCTGTACATCCCGGGTGTCGTCCCTGTACACGAAGTATATTCACCGGTATCCATTCTCATGGACGCCGTGACAATGAAGGACAAGCAAAAATGATTCAGACAAGCGAATACTGCGCCGTCGGACACCCCGACCGCACCTGCGACTACATCGCCAGCCACATCCTCGACCGCTATCTCGAGAAGGATCCGCGCTCCCGCGTGGCCCTTGAGGTTCAGCTCAAGGACGGATTCTGCACACTCTCGGGCGAGGTGACCTCCACTTGGCGCTTCACCGATGCGGAACTCTCCGAGTTCGTCCGTGAGGCGATCCGCAAGATCGGCTACGACGATGCCTATCAGGCGAAGTTCGGCGACCAGAACTGCATCAACGGAACGGACGTGGAGGTTGCCCTGCACATCTCCCAGCAGTCCGACGACATCGCGCAGGGCGTGAATGCCGACGGCTGGGGCGACCAGGGGATCTTCTTCGGCCTCGCGGTCGACGATCCCGAGACGGGCAACATGCCGAAGGACTACTGGCTCGCCCGGCGGATCGCGCAGGAACTCGTCTCGCGCCAGCTCGGCGGCTTGGACGTGAAGACGCAGGTGACGCTCGAGGACGGCAAGCCCGTCGAGTGCGTGGTGGCGATCCCGCTCCCGCCCGGCGAGAGCGAAGCCCCGGTCGAAGCGCTCGTCCGCGAGTTCGTCGGCAATGACTGCCACGTGGTCGTGAACGGGACGGGCCGCTACGTGAAGCATGGCTCCATAGGCGACTGCGGCACGACCGGTCGGAAGCTCGTCGTGGACTTCTATGGCGGTAACAGCCGGATTGGCGGCGGCTCTCCGTGGGGCAAGGATCCCACGAAGGCGGACGTGACCCTGAATGTCTATGCCCGCATGAAGGCGCTCGAATACCGGAAGGCGCACAACCTCCCGCTCGTCCAGTGCCAGATCTCGTGCTGCATCGGCAGGAAGGAGATCCGCGTCTCGTACTTCGACGCGGAGAACAACCTCCTCGAAACGGGCATCGAATCCGAACCGGCCTCGCACGTCATCGACACGCTCGGCCTCGCCTACCCCGGCTACGCCGACCGCTGTGCGGCCGGACTCTTCGGCTTCGAGTCGTAGAATTCGCCGCCAGCGGGCGGCAACGGAAAGGAACAACTTGAAATGTACATCACGAGCACCCTCGTCATCGACGTTTCGGCGGACGACGGGGAGAAGATCGACCTCGACGAAATCGCCGAGGCCGTCCGCGACCGCCTTGCGCGGGATCGCATCGACTCGTCCGTCGAGATATGGCCGCTTGCGAGGTTCAGGACATGAGCGGCGTTTGGATGCAGATCGTCCTCTGGTCGCTCACGGCCTTTTCGCTCCTCGGAACGGCCCTCAACGTGTGGAAGATGCGTTCATGCTTCTACGTCTGGGCGGTTGCGAACGTGGCGTGGGCGATAGTCGACATCTCGCTCGGCCTCTGGTCGCGGCTTGCCCTCGACCTCGTCCACCTCGCGTTCGCGGTCTGGGGCGCGGTCGCGTGGCGGCGGTAAGGGCGGCTCTCACCGCTTGATGCGGAAGAGTCCGCCGTCCTTGGTGAAGCGGGCGTTCTCGCCCTTGGTCTTGATCTCGCGGACCATTGCGGAGTAGAGCGTCTGCTCCGGGGTCTTGCCCTCGCCGGGCGTCCAGAGTCCCTCGGACTTGGCGCGCTCGACGAGCTGCTTGGCCCCCAGCGCCTCCTCGCTCCTGTCGAGTACCGCTACTGCGGCCTTGAGGAGACTCATCTTCTTCTCGCCCGTCTTGGGCGTTGCGGCTTTCGCGGCCTTCGGGGCTGCGGCGGCCTTGCTGGACTGACTCGCTTTCTTGTTCTTGCACATAGGTGCGGTTCCTTTCTTGTTGCGATCTCCGGACCCATTCCGGAGGATCGGGTGACATTGTGCCGTAATCGCGCGGGAATAGCCAGCGGGCATTTGAACTATTTTTCGGAGGCATGAAATGACCCCTAAGATTGCAAAACTGACGAAGGACGAGGTTGTCCGGCTCCTCAAGGGACAGGGGTCGCGCACGATCACGGAAGAGACGCTGGCGGCGGACATCGCATCCGGCGCACCACTGAACGAAGACGGCACGGTGAACCTCATCGAGTATGCCGCGTGGATACTGAAAGGAAACTTGAATGGCGACTAATTCGATCACGCCCTCGAAGCTGAAGCCGGCCGAGGTGGTGAAGCTCATCAACTCGACGGACTTCGGGACGGTCGTCTCTCCCGCGCAGGTCTACCGCCACTTCACGAACGCGGGCTACCGCATCGCGTCCGCCGAGGACAGCCACTACATCAGCTTCTACCGGTACGTCGCGTGGCTCGTCGACCGGAAGAACACGCCGGCCGAGGACAACTCGGCGATGGACTACGATGACATCAGGGCCGATGCGGCGAAGCGTTCCCTCGAACGTTCGCTCGAAGGCCGCGACATCGGCGAACTGCCCGAAGTCGAGAATCCGGAGCGCAAGGCGTCCTGCAAGGACGATTTCAAGCTCTTCTGCGAGACGTACTTTCCCGAGGTCTACCAGCTCAAGTGGTCGGATGACCACCTCCGCGCCATCTCGAAGATACAGAAGTCAGTCCTCGAGGGCGGTCTTTTCGCACTCGCCATGAGTCGTGGCAGCGGCAAGTCTTCATTGACCGAGACCGCCGCGATCTGGGCGATGCTCTACGGTCACCGCGAGTTCGTCGTGCTGATCGGCGCTTCCGAATCCGCCGCCTTGGAAATGCTCGATTCGATCAAGACCGAGTTCGAGGTGAACGAACACATAGCGGCGGACTTCCCCGAGGTCGCCTATCCGATCTCGAAGCTGGAGGGAATCGCGAACCGCTGCGCCGGTCAGCTCTACAAGGGCGAGCGGACGCGCATAACTTGGACCGCGAACGAGATTGTCCTTCCGACGATCAGGGACGCGCTCTCGTCCGGAGTGATCGTCCGCGTAGCGGGCATCACGGGCCGCATTCGCGGCATGAAGTACAAGAAGCCGGACGGGCGGACGATCCGCCCCGAGTTCGTCGTCATCGACGACCCGCAGACCTCGGAATCGGCGGATTCCGTCGAACAGACGAGAAAGCGCGTCCGTGTCCTCGCGGGCGACATCCTTGGCCTCGCGGGGCCGGGGAAGAAGATCGCGGGCATCATGCCCTGCACGGTCATCCGCCCCGGCGACATGGCCGAGCAGATCCTCGACAAGTCGAAGCATCCGGAGTGGAACGGGGAGCGATGCAAGATGATCTATCAGTTCCCCAAGAACGAGGAGCTGTGGGAGAAGTACGCCGATCTACGCGCCGACGAACTCCGGGAGAACGGAACGTTCGAGAAAGCGACCGAGTTCTACCGGGAGCATCAGTTCGAGATGGACGAGGGTGCGGTCGTGTCGTGGCCCGACCGGCACAACTACGACGAGATCTCCGCCGTCCAGCATGCGATGAACTTGAAGCTCACCGACGAATCGGCGTTCTGGGCGGAGTATCAGAACGAACCCCTGCCGGAGGACTTGGGAACGGACGAGCAACTGACGGTTGACGGCATCGTCAACAAGATCAACGGACACACCCAGCGGACGATTCCCGTCTCGGCGAACCACATCACGATGTTCGTGGACGTGCAGAAGACTCTCCTCTTTTACGTCGTGTGCGCGTGGGACGACGACTTCACGGGTTACGTGATCGACTACGGCGCATGGCCGGACCAGAGGCGGCGGTACTTCACGCTCTCGGAGGCGAATCCGACGCTGCAGTCGAAGTTCCCTCGCTCCGGCTTGGAGGGATGCCTCTACTCGGGACTCAAGGCCCTCACGGACGATTACCTCGCCCGCGAGTTCACCCGCGACGACGGAGCGGCGATGAAGATCGAGAAGTGTCTCGTGGACGCGAACTGGGGTCAGTCGACCGACGTGGTCTACCAGTTCTGCCGCGAGTCCGCCTACTCGAACATCATCATCCCCTCGCACGGCAAGTACATCGGCGCTTCCTCGAAGCCGATGAGCGAGTACCACAAGGTTGTGGGCGACCGGGTCGGCCACAACTGGCGGATGCCGAACATCCGCGGGAAGCGGGCGGTGCGGCACGTCGTCTTCGACACGAACTACTGGAAGAGTTTTGTCGCCAGCCGTCTCCTCGAGACGATGGGTGACCGTGGATCGCTCTCCCTCTGGGGGCGTTCGAGCGAAACGCACATGCTTTTCGCCGAACACTTGACTGCGGAGTACCGCGTCAAGACCGAGGGACGCGGACGGCGCGTCGAGGAATGGAAGATGCGCCCGGAGGGAACGGACAACCACTGGTGGGACGGACTCGTCGGGTGTGCGGTCGGCGCTTCGATGGCCGGATGCGTCCTCGCGGGGACGGACACGGTCGTCAAGAAGTCGACGGAATCGAAGCCAAAGATGAAACTCTCGGAATTGAGAAAACTTCGCGGATGATGAAAATTGTCCGCACCAAAACACCTGCTCGCGGCTAATAACTACGCTGCGGGGGCCGATTCTCCCCCGTGCGTGGCAAAAAGTCGCGGCAGTCGAAAAAAGTTGCAGAAACTCTGCACCATTTTCACGGGTCACGGCTAATAACTACGCTGCGAGGGATGTGCGTTGCAAGACGCTATCCTTCGCAGGCCGAGGATTTCATCGCGTTCTGCTGGGACGGTATTCCCGCAGGGCGGCGCTCCGGGTTCTTTGGTTGTTTCTTCCCCGGAGCCACATCAGGGTCGACCGGCCCCTTAAGCGGAACCATACCTCTCCGCACGGTCACTAACTCTTGAGGTAGGTGAAGCGAAAGGAAGGAGGGAGAGCCCATGCGGTACGGAAGCGTCTGCAGTGGCATCGAGGCTGCCACGGTCGCATGGGCTCCCCTCGGCTGGGAGTGCGCCTTCGTCTCCGAGGTGGAGCCGTTTCCGTGCGCCGTCCTCCGCGAGAGGTTCGGCGCGACGAGGCCGCTCCGTCCGCTCGATCCGGCGGCGGTTCCGCCGGGGAAGGATCGGAAGCTCCGCGAGTCGTGGCTGCGGGCGATGCCCTTTGTCCGCGAGGGCGGTACGCTCCCCAACTTCGGCGACTTCACGAAGATCGAGAAATCCGACGTCGGGGGCGACATCGACCTCCTCGTCGGCGGCAGCCCCTGTCAGGCGTTCAGCGTGGCGGGGCTTCGGAAAGGACTTGAAGATGCGAGAGGCAATCTTACGCTTGAGTTTGCTCGCCTGGCTTACCGCACGGGCGCACGCTGGCTGGTTTGGGAGAACGTCAATGGCGTCTTCACAAGCGGGGCCGGACGCGATTTTGCCGCCTTCCTATCGCTCCTCTGCGGATGGGAAGTCCCCGTCCCCGACGGCGGATGGCGGAACTCCGGGATCGTCACCAACGCCCCCGGATGCTTCGGCGTGGCATGGCGAGTGCTTGACGCTCAATACACCCGCGTTCCCGAATTTCCAAGGGCAATCCCGCAGCGAAGGAAGCGTGTCCTCCTTGTCGGAAGTCTTGGTTCGTGGGAGCGTGCCGCGAAGGTACTATTTGACGGCGAGCTGTGCGGAGGGGATACTCCGCCGCGCAGAACGGAAGCTCAAGGCGATGCCGGAGATGTTCAGGACGGCACTCGAGTACCTGTCGGGACGCCGCAGGGCGAACTGACGTGGTGGGACGGCTCGAAGGCCGCGCCCACGTGGACGACCCGCTCGGTCGGCCAGCGGATGCCGGACAAGGGGCAGCTTCCCTGCGTCCTCGACCGCCGCTGGTTCTCCCACTCCGAGACGGACGGCTCTTCGCCGACCCTCTTGGGCACCGACTACAAGGAGCCGAAGGCGGTGGTGACGGGCGAGCTCTGCTACCCCGTGGACATGACGAACTTCGATGGACGCGAGAAGCGCGACTATCTCGCCTGTCTCGGCGGCTCGGACGATCCGGCCTACGTCCTCACGCGGCGTCGGCCCTCGGCGGTCTGCACGTCCGTGAACGGCCCCGTGCCGGTCGTGAGGATGCTCCTCCCCGTGGAGGCGGAGCGGCTCACGGGTTTCCCGGACGGTCACACGAAGATCGCCTGGAAGAGACATCCGGCGGAGGATTGCCCGGACGCGCCCCGCTATAAGGCGCTTGGTAACTCGATGTGCGTCAACGTGATGGCGTGGATCGGAAGAAGAATCAACGAGGTGGAAAATGGAACAGTCGAAGGTTGACGAGGCGATGGAGAAACTTCTCCTCCAGCCCAAGGTGATGGAGGTGGACAGCCAGCGGGTCGAGAACCACTCCGTCACGGACTTGATCGAGGTCGACCGCTACCTCGCCTCGAAGAAGGCGGTGCGCGGGAAGCGATGCCCCCTGCGCATAACGAGAATGGCATCGGGAGGAGGCATCCTGTGAAGTGGTTCGGAAAGAAGCCGGTCAAGACGGTCTTGAAGCCGCTCTCAAACTGGATGCGGGCGCGGTTCGACGCCGCCTCGACCTCCAAGGACAACGCGAAGCACTGGCACGCGGCGGAGGCCCTGTCGGCGGACGCCGAGGCGGATTCCTCGGTGCGGAAGATCCTCCGCACCCGCGCACGGTACGAGGTTCAGAACAACTCGTATGCACGCGGGATCGTCTCGACACTCGCGAACGACGTGATCGGGACGGGGCCGCGGCTCCAGATGCTCCTTGACGACGACGAGCTCAACAAGCGCGTCGAATACGATTTCACCAACTGGGCCAAGCGCATCCGCCTCGCGGAGAAGCTGCGGACGATCCGCATGGCCCGCGCACAGGACGGCGAGGCGTTCGCCGTCATGGCGCAGAACCCCAACTTGAAGTCGGACGTGAAGCTCGACCTCGTCCTCGTCGAAGCCGACCGGGTTACGGATACGGAACTTACGAGCGACGAAAGGACGGTGGACGGCATCACGTTCGACTCCTATGGCAACCCGAAGGAATACCGTGTGCTGAAGCACCATCCGGGCGGGACGCACCCGTTCGCCCCCGAGTTCTACACCGTGAAGGCCGAGAACATGATCCACTCGTTCCGGCAGGATCGGCCCGAGCAGCACCGGGGCATTCCGGAGATCACCTCCGCACTGCCCCTGTTCGCACACCTCCGCAGGTTCACCCTCGCGGTCGTTTCGGCTGCCGAAGCCGCCGCCGACTTCGCGGGCGTCCTCTACACGGACGCACCGGCGAACGGCGAGGCCGACTCGGTCGAGGCGATGGACACGATCCAATTGGAGCGCAACATGCTCCTCACGATGCCAGGCGGATGGAAGATGGCGCAGGTCGATCCGAAGCAGCCCGCGACGACCTACGGGGAGTTCAAGCACGAGATATTGAACGAGATCTCACGCTGCCTGAACATCCCGTACAACATCGCGGCGGGCAACTCCTCCGGCTACAACTACGCCAGCGGTCGATTGGACCACCAGACCTACTACAAGGCGATCCGCGTCGACCAGGCGTTCATGGAGGAGACCGTCCTCGACCGCCTCTTCGAGCTGTGGCTCCGGGAGTGGACGCTCGTCGCCAAGGTGACGGAGATCGACGGCTGCGACTGCCGCCACGTGTGGTTCTGGGACGGACACGAGCACGTCGATCCCTCGAAGGAGGCGACGGCGCAGTCGCTCCGGCTCCAGAGCAACACGACCTCCCTCGCGGCGGAGTACGCCAAGCAGGGAAAGGACTGGGAGACGGAACTGAGGCAGATCGCGAAGGAAAAGGAACTCATGAAGGAACTCGGGATCACGCCCCTTGAGGCGGAGCCCGCACAGGGAAAGGAAGACGATGAAGGAAAAGACGAGTGAATTTCTCGAAATCACCGCCGCATCCGGGGCGCGGAAGCCGCAGGTTCGCGGTCTCGCGTATTCGGGCGGCAAGATGCGGCTCTTCGGCTGGTCGAGGCCGGTCGTCGTGGATCTCTCGGGGCTGAACGTCCCCGAATCCGTTCCGCTCCTCGCCGACCACGAGAACGAGACCCTCGCCCGCGTGGGCGTGGTGAAGCCGTCCGTCGAGGACGGGACGCTCGTCATCGCGGGCGAGATCGTGGCCGAGGGCGACCTCGCCGAACACATCGTCTCGCAGGGCAAAGCGGGTGCCGACTGGCAGCTCTCCATCGGAGCCGAGGTCGAGGCCGCCGAACTCGTCGAGGACGGGAAGCGCACGATCAACGGGATCGAACACGAAGGCCCGTTCTACCATGTCACGAAATCTACCCTCCGCGAAGTGTCCGTGGTCGCGGTGGGAGCCGACAAGGCGACTCACATGCAGGTCACGGCATCACTCCAACTGAAAGGCAAATCCATAATGGAACCTGAAAACAAGAAAGACACGCCCGCCGCCGTCAAGGCCGAGGGCACCCCCGCGACTCCCGCCGCCGCTCCTGCGGCCCCGGCAGCACCCGAAACCCCCGCCGCGACTCCGGCAGTCCCGGCAGCCGCTCCCGCGACGCCCGCTCCCGCGGTGACCGCCAGCGAGCCCCCGAAGAAGGTCGAGGCCAAGGGCGAGATCTCCTTCGAGCCGAAGGTGGACGCCAAGGCGGTCGCCGAGGCCGTGATCAAGGCCGAGCGCGAGCGCGTCGCCATGATCAAGGGCGTCTGCAACGGCGAGTTCCCGGAGATCGAGGCGAAGGCCATCGCCGAGGGCTGGCAGAAGGATCAGCTCAACGAGGCCGTCCTCGCCGCCTACCGCCAGAAGCAGCCGGTCGCCGCCCCCATGATCAGCGTGAAGAAAGTGTCCGAGATGAACGCGAAGCACATCGAGGCCGCGCTTTCGCTCCGCGCGGGCATCGACGGCGACAAGCTCGCCAAGGAGATGGGCGAGGAGACCGTCGAGGCTGCGATGAAGGACATGGACATGCCGCTCCGCGCCGTTTTGGGCGAGTGCATGCGCCTTGAGGAAATGTCCGTCCCGCACACCTTCGACAATGCGGCCATCAAGGCGGCGTTCTCGACCGTGAGCGTCCCCGGCATCCTCTCGAATGTCGCGAACAAGAAGCTCCTGCAGGCGTATGAGGCGCAGCCGATCATCGCGACCCGCCTCTGCACCACGGGCGACCTCACCGACTTCAAGGAGAACCAGCGCTTCCGCCTCACGGACATCGGCGACCTCCAGCCCGTCGGCGCGGACGGCGAGATCAAGGACGGCGGCGTCGGCGAGGAGATGGCGACGAAC
The DNA here is from genome assembly GCA_963626295.1 of Clostridium sp. CAG:138. Lineage (GTDB taxonomy): Bacteria > Verrucomicrobiota > Kiritimatiellia > RFP12 > UBA1067 > UBA1731. The sequence continues at coordinate 22,770 of CAVFWS010000003.1, read as the reverse complement.
CAGCTCGACACTTACGCGAAGAAGTTCTGCCTCACCCGCAAGATGATCATCAACGACGACCTCGGCGCGTTCCTCAAGGTTCCGACCTCGATGGGCAACCGTGCGGCGCGTCTCGTCGATCAGCTCTTCTTCAAGCGGCTTTTGGCGAACCCGACCACCACGGACGGCAAGGCGCTCTTCTCGTCCGGCCACAAGAACCTCCTCACCGGCGCGTCCTCGGCCCTGTCGGCGGATTCCCTCAAGAAAGGCATCCAGCTCTTCATGGACCAGACGTTCGCGGACGGCCAGCCGATCAGCGTCGAGCCGAGCATCCTTCTCGTCCCGACGGCGCTCAAGTTCCTCGCGACCGAGCTCACCAAGGGCGCGACCTTCATGATGAGCGGCGGCACGGAGCAGACGATCCGTCCGACGATCAACGTGATCGCCGACCAGAACCTCAACGTGGTCTCCTCGCCGTACCTCGGCAACGCCAAGTACCCCGGCTCTTCGGAGGCGTCGTGGTATCTCTTCGGGCGTCCCGGCACGGTGGACACGTTCGAGATCGGCTACCTCAAGGGCAAGCGCACCCCGACCGTGGAGCGCGGCGACCTGGACTTCAACGTCCTCGGCATCTGGTTCCGCGTGTTCTTCGACATCGGCATCCGCGAGCAGGATCATCGCGGCATGATCAAGGCCGTCGGCGCGGCGGCCTAACCGAATGCGGGGCGTCGGATCGTAACTGACCCGACGCCCGCACACGAAACCAACTTCACAAGAGAAAGGCAATTCCAATCATGAATGCACGTTATGTTCAGCGCGGCGATTCCATCGACTTCACCCCGACCGCCGACATCGCTGCGGGTGACATCCTGAACCAGGGCAAGCTCGTGGGCGTCGCGAAGCTCGACATCAAGGCGGGCGAGCTCGGCGCACTCGCGCTCACCGGCGTCTACGAGGTCGTCAAGGGCGATGCGGCCTTCGCGGCCGGCGACGAAGTGGGCTGGGACGCCACGAACAAGAAGGCCGTCCTCGCCAGCACGGCTGGTTGCGTGAAGCTCGGCTATGCCATCGCGGCGGCCGCTTCCGGCGATTCGCTCGTCAACGTCCGGCTCGAACAGGGGCTGTAAGCGATGTCGGTCCTCAGTGAGGCGATGACCGCCTTGCGGGCGACCGAGGAGCAGTGGTTCGGCGAGGAGATCGACTACGTTCCCTTGGGCGGCGTCCGCTACCGCGTGACCGCCGTTCCGGGGCGGACGGTCTTCCGCCAGCAGAACGAGTACGGGGCTTTTGTCCGTACCGAGACGAGGGACTTCATCGTCCGCAGCGAAAACCTCGCGGCGGAACCCGCCAAGGGCGACGAGATCGTCTATGGCGGCAAAACCTACGAGGTGCTCGCCCCGAACGGAGAGCCCGCGTGGCGCTGGAGCGATCCGACGCACACGGCCTACCGCATCCACACGAAACTCACGGAGGGAGAATCATGAGCGACAAGACGCAATCGGCTGACATGCCGCCCGGATTCCCCGAACTCTGGGAGGGTGTGTCGCGGGCGCGGATGGACATCGCGGAGCTGAAAGGCATGATCAAGATGCACTTCAAGGACGCTGTCCACCACATGCCGCCCTGCGCGACGGCATCGGGACTGCAGAAGACCCTGCACACGGCGACGGGAGCTGCGATCATCTCGCTTCTCTCCGCCGTTGGGACGCTCATCTTCGAGCTCGTGAGGGTCATGCGATGAAACGGACTCTTGAAATCGCCGAGGCGGTGGCCGAAGATCTCGCCGAATACGGCGCGGTCGTGGAACTCGCCCCGGAGTTTACGCTCAAGGAAGCGAAGAAGATGCGCGTCGTCGTCGTACCAGTCGGCGTCGAACACCACCTCCTGTCACGCGGACACCGCGAGGATGACTACAAGATCCAGATCGGAGTCCTCAAGAAAGCGACCGAGGACGATCTCGAAGGCCTCGTCGAACTGGTTGAGACCATAGCGACGGGCTTCTTGGAGAAGATCCTCGCGGGGGCGCGGTGCCACAAGGCGGAACACAATCCGCTCTTCGTACCCGACCACCTCAAGGAACGTCGGCAGTTCACCTCGGTGATCGAGCTGACCTTCAAGGAGATCGTCCGGACATGAAGACGGAAGTCGACTTCGATTCGGAGGGACTCACCGCCCGCGTCGCCAAGGCGTCCGTGGACATCTTGAAGCGGATGGGCGCGTATGTCCGCAAGGTGGCGCAGTCGAAGGTCAGGACGAGCCCAAAGGCATCGACGCCGGGAACGCCGCCGCACTCGCGGCGAGGGCTTTTGAAGCGGGCGATCCTCTTTGGCCTTGAGCGCGACAAGAAGCGCGTCCTGATCGGCCCCGGCTTCCGCTTCGTCGGAACCTCGGCCTCGGCGCACGAGTTCGGCGGCGCGTACAAGGGCGACCGCTATCCGAAGCGACCCCTCATGGGGCCGTCTTTGCGCGAATCTTCGCCGCATCTCGCCGAGATGTGGCGCGACGCAGTCAAATGAAATCACACTAACAAGGAGTAATTCACTATGGCAGATGCAACGAAGAGCTACACGCTCGGCCTTGAGGCCAAGCTCTTCCACGGTGCGGCCGGCACGACCGCCGCCACGGAGATGACGAACGTCAAGGACGTCACCTTGAGCATGGAGACGGGCGAGGCGGACGTGACGACCCGCGCCGCCGAGGGCTGGCGACTGACGGCCGCGACCCTCAAGGAGGCGTCCGTCGAGTTCGAGATGGTCTGGGATCCGAACGATTCCGGCTTCTCCGCGATCAAGACGGCATACTTCAACGCCGAGCCGCTCGCGCTATTCGTCTCGGATGGCAACGGCAAGGGTCTCGACGCCGACTTCGTCGTCACGTCGTTCTCCCGCTCCGAGCCGCTGGAGGAGGCGTTGACCGTCTCCGTGACGTGCAAGCCGACGCTCGTCAACCGCGCCCCGACGTGGAAGGAATAAGTCCCGTGCCGCGCCACAGTGTGGCGCGGCGCACAACCCAACAAAACCGGAAGGTAATTCACAATGCAGATTTTCAAGGATCGCGACGGTCGCGAATGGCAGATCGTCCTCAACGTCTTTCAGATGAAGCGCGTCCGCGCCGCCCTCGGCCTCGACCTCGTGAACGTGATCGAGCTTGGTCAGGACGGCAACGTCAAGGTCGACATGATCGACAAGATCGCGAACGACCCGTGTCTTTTGGTCGACATCCTCTGGGTGCTCGTTCAGGAGCAGGCGAAGGTCGCGAACGTCACGGACGAGCAGTTCGGCACGGCTCTCGCGGGCGACGCCATCGAGTCGGCCACCAAGGCGTTTCTGGACGAGCTCGTGGATTTTTTCCCCGGCGCAAGGCGGCTCTTCCTCAAGAAGGCCGTCGAGCTGGCGAGGAAGTTCGGGACGGAGTCGAACGCCGTCCTCGAGAAGGCGCTGGAGGATCCGGAACTCGAAAGCCGCGTAAGGGAGTCGATGAGCTCGTCTACGAGTTCGCCGGAATCCTCGGCGTCGACCCCGGACCCTTCACCCTCCGTGAGCTGATCTCGATGGTCGAAGGCAGGGGCCGGTTCGACTGGGCGCAGACCTCGTCGATCATGGCCCTTGCCGTGAACCTCATGCGCGATCCGAAGAAAGGCAAGGCGGTAAGCCCCGCCGACTTCAATCCGTTCGCGGAGAAGCCACCGAAGATCGTCCTCAAGGGCGGCGAGATGCTCGACGCCCTCAAGTCGGCCTTCATCAAGAGGCCGCTCAAACGCACACCCATAACCCAATAAGGTAAACCGTCATGTCCGCATCCGCCAACATCCGCGCCGGTCGCGCCTACGTCGAGGTGACCGCCGAGACCTCCAAGCTGAAGGAGAATCTCTCGGCGGTCCAGACGCAGCTCCGCGACTTCGGCAAGGCCTGTCAGGGTCTCGGACGGGACATGATGGCACTGGGCGGTGCGCTCTCGCTGCCGTTCGTCCTGGCGGAGAAGTCCTTCGCAGGCTTCGACGACCGGATGCGGCTCGTGCAGGCGGTCACGTCCTCGACGGGCGACCAGTTCGACGCCTTGACGAAGACCGCCCAGCGGCTCGGGCGCGAGACCTCGTTCACGGCCCAGCAGGTCGCAGACGCGATGATCGGCCTCGGGCGCATGGGTTTCAACCCCTCGGAGATCGTCGCCTCGATTGATTCCGTCCTCAATCTCTCCCGCGCCACGGGCACCGACCTCGCAGAGTCCGCCGACATCGCGGCGAACTCGCTCCGCATCTTCGGCCTGGAGGCGGGCAAGATGACGCAGGTCGCGGACGTCCTCACGGCGACCGCGAACGGATCGGCGCAGACGCTGACCGACCTCTTCGAGGGGCTCAAGATGGCGGCACCGCAGGCCGCGTCCTGCGGCGAATCCATCGACGAGACGTGCGCCGCATTGGGCGTGATGGCCAACATGGGCATCAAGGGATCGCTCGCAGGCACGGCCCTCCGCAAGGCGTTCATCCAGTTCGCCGACACGAAGGTGCAGGCGATGCTCCGAGAAGTCGGGGTCGAGTCGGTGGACGCCTCCGGCAACCTCCGCAAGATGGCGGCTGTGATGCGCGACATCGCCCTCGCCACCAAGAAGATGCCGACCGCCGAGCGGCTCTCGTTCATGAAGGACGTCTTCGACGTCCGTGGCATGATGTCGGGAATCTCGCTCGCCGGGAACATCGACGAGATGGACGCGTTCCTCGCGAAGCTGAAGGACGTGAACGGGCAGGCGGACGAGACCGCCCGTGCGATGGATCGGGGCATCGGCGGCTCGTTCCGTCTCTTCCAGTCCGCCGTCGAGGGGACGATGAACGCCGTCGGAGATGCGCTCAACTCGACGCTCCAGCCGATGGTCGGCAAGGTGACGGCGGTCATCAACTCCTTCACCAAGTGGGTGGAGGCGAACAAGGGACTCGTCACATCGATTGCAGCGACTGTGACGGGCGTCGCCGCCTTCGGCGCGGCGCTCTTCGCCCTCGGCACCGCCTCGCGTGTGCTGGGCGCGGGCGTCGGGATCATCTCCGGCGCGGTCTCCGGTGTGACGGGTCTCTTCTCGCTTCTCGCGAAGCGCGGCATCGTCGCCGCAAACGCCTTCGGCGTGATGGCGCAGGCGTTCTCGGACTACCGTAACGCCTCCGTCCCCGCGCTCGTCGGCACCTCGAAGCTCCTCGCCGCCCTCAACCTTCCGATTGACGGACGCGCCCGGCAGATCGCCGCGAGCCTCGTCCTCATGACGAACGCCGAGACGGCGGCGGTCGCGAAATCCGCCATCGCGGCGAAGTTCGCCTCCTTCGAGGCGGCGTTGAAGCGCATCAATCTGGCGGCGATCACGGCGACTGTCTCGGCAAAGCTCCATGCGGTTGCCTTGGCGAAGGCCTCGGTTGCCGCCAAGTTCGACGGCATGATCGCGTCCCTCAAGGGACTCAACGACTCGACCGTCGCGGCGACCGTGTCGGCGAAGCTGCACGGCCTCGCCTTGGCGAAAACGGCGGTCGCCGCCAAGTTCGACGGGATGATTGCGGCTCTCCGCAACCTGAACATCTCGACCGTCGCGGCCACGGTTGCGGCGAAGGCGCACACGGCGGCGGTCGCCAAGACCTCCGTCGCCGCCCGGTTCGGTGGCATGGTGTCCTCTCTGAACGGGGTCACTGCTGCCACGTCGGCTGCAACTGTTGCTGCGAACGCACACACCGCCGCCGTCGCCAAGACCGGCGTTGCGGCGAAGTTCGGCGCGATGCTGACCGCCCTCAAGGGGGTTGATGCGGCGACAATCGCGGCCACGGTCTCGGCGAAACTGCATACGATGGCGGTTGCGAAGACCGCCGTCGCGGCGAAGTTCTCCGGCATGATCACCGCCCTCAAGGGCGTGAATGCCGCGACCGTCGCCGCAGCACTCTCGGCGAAGATGCACACGGCGGCTGTCGCCAAGACGGCGCTCGCCGCGAAGTTCGGTTCGATGATTGCCGCGCTCAAGGGGGTGAACGCCGCCACGGTCACGGCGACGGCTGCCGCAAACGCACACACCGCCGCCGTTGCCAAGACCTCGGTCGCGGCGAAGTTCGGCTCGATGCTCGCGTCTTTGAAGGGCGTGAACCTCGCGACCCTCGCGGCGGCGGCTTCGGCGAAGATACACGCCCTCGCCCTCGCGAAATCGGCGGCAGCCGGGAAGTTTGAGGGGGTTGTAAATGCCCTCAAGAGCGTGAATCTCGCCACCATTGCGGCGACGGTCTCGGCGAAACTCCACGCACTCGCCCTCGCAAAGACGGCGGTTGCGGCGAAGTTCGGCGGAATGATCGCCTCGCTCAAGGGAGTCAACGCCGCGACGATTGCGGCTGCCGTCTCCGCCCGCCTCCACACGGCGGCGGTTGCGAAAACGGCGCTTGCCGCCAAGTTCGACGGCATGGTCGCTTCCTTGCGGAACGTCAACCTCGCCACGATTGCGGCCACGGTCTCGGCGAAGCTCCACGCGCTCGCGGTCGCGAAGACCGCTATTGCGGCAAAGTTCGAGGGCATGATCGCGTCCCTGCGGGGCGTGAACCTTGCCACCATCGCAGCCACGGTCTCCGCGAATCTTCACACGGCGGCAGTCGCAAAGACGGCGGTCGCCGCCCGGTTCGAGGGACTGATCGCATCGATCAAGAACCTCAACCTCGCGACCATCGCGGCGACGGTGTCCGCGAAGCTGCACACGCTCGCGGTCGGGAAGAGCGCGACGGCGGGCAAGTTCGACGGGATGGTGTCCGGACTCAAGGGCGTCACGACGGCCACGACCGCCGCGACCTTGTCCGCGAACCTGCACACGACGGCGGTCGCCCGGACGGCCACGGCGGCGAACTTCGGCGGCATCGTGACGGCTCTCAAGGGCCTCAACCGCGCCACCATCGCCGCCACGGTGTCCGCCAAGGCCCACGCCGCCGCCGAAACCGTCGGAACTCTCGCCGCAAAGGCCTCCACGGCCGCGCACGCGGCGTTCGCGACGGTCTCGGGCATGGTCACCGCATCCCACGCGAAAGCCGCTCTCGGGGCGGCTGCGGCGGGTACGGCTAACGTGGCGTTGGCTCTCACGACGAAGCTCGTCGCGGCGGGCTACCTCGCGGCGGCCTCGGCGGCGGCTGCGTTCTGCGCGATTCCGATCACGTGGGTGCTGATCGCGGTCGTGGGCGCATTGGCCGGACTCTGCGCCTACATGGCGTCCGCCTCGAAGCACACGGCGACCCTCTCGGACGAGATGGGCAGGCTCCGCGAGAAAGGCGACGATCTCCGGGCGACGGACGAACTCCGGATGCAGCGGCTCCAGCAGCTCGCCGAGAAGGAAAATCTATCGAACGCCGAGATGAAGGAGGCCGACCGCCTCTCGAACCAGTTGAAGGCGCGGTACGGTGCGCTCGGGATCTCCGTCGACAAGACGACCAATTCGATCTCGCTTGCGACCGATGCGCAGGAGCGGTTCAACGCCGCGATGAAGGCGCAGGCTTTGCAGCAGGTGGAAGCCGAGATGGCCGAGCTCAAGAAGAACATCCGCGAACTGGACGAGGAGAACGAATCCCTGACCGGCTTCTGGGTGAACGCATGGAACACGATCACCTTCCGGATGGGCAAGGCCGCGAGCGACATCGAGGCGAACGGCAAGAAGATCGAGGAGACGATGAAGCGGATCGCCGAAGTCCGCCAGCGGCGCGACGCCATTCTCGGAAACGAGAAAGGATCGCTCACCGGCGGCAAGGCGGAGAAGGAACAGCTCGAATCCAAGGTCGAACAGGGCAAGTCGGAGAAAGCGGCCTCCGCCGACGAGGCGGACCGGGCGGCGAAGAAAGCCGCCGAGATCGAGAAGAAGCTCACCCGCGAACAGCAGACCGAGCTTCAGAACGAGATCTCCGACATCGTGGAACTCCGCGACGAGTACAAGAAACTCCTCGCAACCGTCCTCTCCTTCGAGAAGTCGAAGAAGCAGAAGGATCTGGAAAAGATCGCCGACCTCGAGGGCCGCCTCACCGAGGCGGATGCGGTCGCCGAGAGGCGGATCGCCGCCGCGAACGCGAGGGCCAAGAAGAAGTTCGACAAGGAGGTCGGTGACCTCCAGGGCGACTTCGACCAGACGGCGGCGGACATCCAGCGAAACCGCGACGAGGGCGAGACCGACCGCAAGGTCGACGCGACCTTGAAGACCGATGCGGCGGCGGGGATGAAACTCCTAAACGATCTCATCAACCAGTCGAAGATCGCGGCGGTGCAGGCCAAGGCGGAGTTCGACAAGGCGCTCAAGGATGCGGCGGCGGACGGCACGATAACCGACGAGGAGAAGGAGAAGATCGGCAAGGCGAAGGACGCCTACTCCTACTCCGAGGGCCTCGTCGACAAGTACGCCGCGAAGCTCCGCGCCGCACAGGACGAGACGCAGAAGCGCACCGGAGCGGTGAAGCCGCAGGGAACGTTCTACGCCAAGGCGGCGCAGAACCTCCGTGGCAACCAGATGGAGCAGCGCATGCTCTCGGTCACGCAGGAGATCGAGAAGCACACGAAGAAAGCCGCAGAGCTGCTGAAAGACGGTACTGGAAGCTCGATGAGCTTCACATGAAGAAAGGAAACTTGAAACTATGGCAGGAACAAGGGTCGAAGAGGCGTATACGGAACGCGACCAGACCATCGACGCCAAGGGAAACGTGACGGAGATCGAGATCCCCTACATCGTAACCGGGGCGTCCGACGAGGACGCCGCGCTCTCCGCCGCCCGCTCGACGGCATCGTCGCACACGGTCAAGGGCATGGAACTCGACTCGGTCGAGGTCATGGAACGACTCAATGGCGACACGTGGAAGGTCAAGGCGATCTACGCCGAGGACGAGGACGGCGATGACGACGACGATGACGACGAGGAGGAGGAGTCCTCCTTCGCGTTCGACACGGGCGGCGGGACGATGCACATGAACCAGTCGCTGAAGACCGTCTCGAAGACTCCGAACACCGCACCGGACTTCAACGGCGCAATCGAGGTCGACAACGAGGGGAACGTGAACGGCGTGGACGTGACGATGCCGGTATTGAACTTCACCGAGACGCACACCCTGAACGGCGGGCGCGTCTCGACCTCGTACAAGAAGGCCGTGGCCGCGCTCACGGGAACGGTGAACCGCTCGTCCTTCCGGGGCTTCTCGGCGGGCGAGGTGCTGTTCCTCGGTGCGTCCGGCTCGAAACGCTCGAAGAAATCGTCCGCACCGTGGGAGATCACGTTCCGCTTCGCCGTCTCGGCGAACCAGTCCTCGGTCAAGGTCGGCGATCTCACGGTCTCGAACAAGAAAGGATGGGACTATCTCTGGGTGCGCTACGCCGACAAGGTGGCGGACAACAAGAAAAACATGATCAAGAAGCCCATCGCGGCGTATGTCGAGCAGGTCTATCCGGAGGGCGACTTCGGAAACCTCGGCATCGGAAACTGACGGGTCACCCGTCAAAATCTGACTCGTAAAGCAAAGGGAAACACACAATGGATAAGGTCAAGGCGGGAGAGCAGGTCGTCATCAAGGCGTCCACGTGGAATGCCTTTATCGACGCGGCGAACTTCACGCAGCAGATGAAGCAGAACCGCCTTGGCTACGGTTTGAAGAGCGGGTACGGCTTCGGCATCATCCCACTTAAGAACTGCGAGTCGCAGACCTACGACCGCTTCTCCGCGCTTGTCATCACCGGAATCTGCGTGACGCCGGACACGAACGAGGACGAGTTCGTCTCGTGTACGCCCGTCTTTCAGGGGAACAAGATGACGGAAGACCGCGAGGACAAGCCGTATGCGATCACGCTGGAGCCGATACAGGCGGGCGAGATCGGGCGGGCGATGCTCCTCGGCATCACGCCCGCAAAGGTGACGGTCAACGACTCCGAGGACGGATACGCCGTTCCCAAGTCCGGCTCTTCGACAGGCGAGATGGAAAGCTCCACGGCCGGCGTCGCCCGCATCCTCTGGAAAGGATCGGGGTCGGGATCGCAGTGGTGCATCCTTCAGTTGGGCGGCGCAGGTGCGGGCGAAGGCGGCGAGAAAGCGATGATGTGCAAGGTCTCGAGCGGCTCCGCCACGGCGGGCTACCAAGTGACCGTCTATCCGAACGGAAGGACGGACGAGGGAACGACCTACTCGGCACTCCTCTTCCTGCCGGACTTGGCGCTCGACGCCGACCTTCCGAGCGGGACGTGGGTGATCGGACACAAGTGTGCAATCGCGTCGACGGGAGGGAACGAGACATGAGCTTTCAGTATGTGCCGTCGCAGTTCCGCATCCCGGAGGTGCCGAACTGGACGCCGCCGAACGGATTCTGGTGCGGACTCAAGGAGGACGCGAACACGTATGCGTTCTACTGCTCCAACTGGGGCGGGTACGTGATGACGAAGGACTACCTCTGCTATTCGCTCAAGATCGACAGCTCGGAACTTCATCCCGTCTACTCGTCGATCAACGGCTACATCTACTGGGAGGGAAACGGGTACGTCTACTACTCGCAGACCTACGGCTGGGTGTGGTCGAACCTCTTCCCCGGCTACGAGCCGCTGGAGGAGTACGAATACGACGAGGAGAAGAAGGAGTACGTCGGGACGGGTGATGCGTTCTACACCATCGGCTCGATTCCGTCCTCGGAGGATTCGGAGCAGGAGATGACGGGGCGCGGCTCGAACTACGGCAAGGAGCCGAAGAAGCTGACTGCCGTGTGGAAGCGCTGGGCGTCCAGCCGCGAGTTCGGAAAGTACGAACCCAAGGGCGACGCCAGCGGCGACAAGCACCTCGGGCTTCCGCGCTTCAGCGGAAACGGCACGTACTACGTCCGCTCCTTCGCAAAGGAGAACGGCTACTACAAGTACGGCGAGATCAAGCACTCCGGCGGGAAGTGGGTAATCGGCGAGGTCGGCTCGGATTCCGGCTGGTGGGAGGGATCGGAACCCTCGAAGGAGGGATCGGTCACCTTCAAGTTCACCGTGAACGAGGGATCGGAGGCCAAGGGACAGGACATCAATGTCAGCTTGAAGGACTACGTCAAGGGCGACGAACGCGCCGCCGTGTTTCTTGGGGAGGCCGCGATATGGAGATAATCCGCTACGAGGAGCCGACCTCGTGGGAATCGAAGGGAATGAACTGGAACGTCCCCGACCCGCGAAACGCCGACTACATCATGGCGATCAGGAACGCGATCATGGAGCGGTGCGCGGCGGTACACGCGTCGCTTCCCTCCGACATCGCGACGATCTCGCCGTGGAAGACGGTCTCGATCAAGCAGGTCAAGGCCGTCGTGCGGGCGATCTCGCAGATCTCGCGGAACTTCTTCAACAAGGATTTCGACGATTACGAGGAGGACTACTCGGACTTTCCGAAGATGTGGACGTATCGCGACCTCATACAGGAGGAAGGTTGCCGCCTCTACGAGTTCGCCAAGCTCGGCGACCTCTGCGAGAACGGCGGCACGTGGCTCAAGTGGATCAAGAACGCCATCGACAAGCTGACGGTGATCCGCTGTCCGGGCGCGTGGGGACTCACCTACACGCGGTCCGGCAGTCGGCATGATCCGCCGTTCGACGAGTCCATCGGAGATGCCTTCGAGATGGCGTTCGACGACGAGCGCGGATTCAACACCTCGAAGTTCTCGTCCGTGCCGTCATCCGTGTACGCCTGGAGCGGGAACACCCACTGGAAGTGTCCGCAGCCCGACCAGGAGGAGAGCGAGGACAACTGCAACGGCTACTGCGGATACGCCCAGTCGATCTCCTACACCTTCCAGAAGGTGCGGAGCTGGGTCGCCGGACGCGAGCTGGACTTCCTCGGCTATGCCTTGGTGACGGAGCCGACCACCCCCGTTCCGTACTCGGTCGAACTCGCCACGACCGTGTTCGACGGCGGCGAGAGCAAGTTCAAGAAAGGCATGAACGTCAAGAAGGAGCACGTCGACGATCCGACGGAGATGGAGTTCGACTTCGGGAACGTCGATTCGATCCCGAAGAACGAGGTCGTTCCGACGAGCGACTTCGACGAGAAAGGCTCGGCCACCCACCGGCGGAGCGCGAAGCGCGGCTACGTGGGCAAGTGTTGGTTCTTCCAGGACTACGGCTGCGAGAACGGATTTCACTTTAGAAACAAGGAAACTTGAGACATGCAGATCATCACGATGTACTTGCGGGCGGCGAGCGTCAAGGGGACGCTCGTCGACGAGTGGAACCAGGCGGTTTCCTCGCTCCCCGCGCTGACACGCGGTCTCCGCGCCGAACTGGTGCTGAAGCTCGTGGACGCGAACGGCGCGGCTCTCGATCCGACCGCGCTCGACTATGCGACGTGGGATTTCGCGATTGCGAACGACTGGGACACCAGTACCAATCCGCAGATCCGCGTCAAGGACGGGATCACGGTTTCGGGGAACGAGGTTCACATCCCGCTCACCGAGACGAACACGGAGGAGCTGATCGCCGCTCTCGGAAAGAACGAGTCGGCGAACTTCGGCTGCGAGCTCGCGGGTTTCGAGGTCGGCGAAACGACGCCCGGCTTCCTGCTGCAGTTCGACATCGCGATCCGCAACCGCCGCGCCGACGCGGGAACGGGAACGCCCGTGCCCGTCGACGACGGAACGTACTCGGCGGCGCAGATCCGCGCGCTCTTCGCGGCGCGGCTCGCCGTGCAGTGTTCGGATGACGGCGAGACGTGGTACGAGGTCGATCCGGAGGAAGGTGCGCCCGAAACGGCGAGGTGGTATCGCTTCCGCAATGCGATGGTCGGACTCGAATGGAGCGATCCATTGCCGCTTCTCGTCGGCCCCCGTGGCGAACGCTCGACCATTCAAGTCGGAACGGTCGAGGCGGGGAACCCCGGCAGCGACCCCGAGATCGAGAACGTCGGCGATGAACACGATGCCGTCTTCAACTTCAAGATCCCGCAGGGTGCGCGTGGCGATGCCGCGACGATCCGCGTGGGAACGACGGAGATGATCCCGACCGACCAGGAGCCGGAGGTCACGAACTCTGGCACGACGAGCGACGCTGTGTTCAACTTCAAGATCCCGCGTGGCCCGACCGGCGCGACGGGACACGAGAGCTACCTCTACGTCGCCTACGCCAGCCAGTCGGACGGAACGGGCTTCTCGCTCCTTCCGGCCTCGTCGCTCAAGTACCGCGCCGAGATTCTGCGCGACGAGCCGCTCGACACGCCCGTCTTCGCGGACTTCGCCTCGGCCACATGGGTCAAGTATCTCGGCGACGATTCGACCGTGTACGGGGACGTCCTCGTCGCAGATGCGGACACCTCGGTCGCCAAGGTCTCCCGGATCGTGTTCGAGAACGCACACATCCGCAAGGGAATCGACGGGGAGGTCATCGTAAATTTTAAGGAGGCCGGGGTCACGGACGACGAGATGAACCGCTATGCGGTCGTCAACGGGCGCACGCTCCTCTCGCCCTGGACCAACGGCGGCGGCTCGCCGACCGGCGGCCTCGGCCTCTCCGTGGTGAACCCGGCGGCAATCCCAACCCTGATCGAGATGCCGCAGTATTCGTCCTTCGACATTTGAACGCCTCTTTAACACCCTTTGAAAGGTCATTGAACCATGCTTTACTCGAACGTTGAATTTGACGTGAAGTACGTCGACCCGTCCGCCAGCACCAATGGCGACGGCTCGACGCCCGCGAACGCGATGAACGCGCTTCCGACGGCGGTCGGCAGCTTCACCGACAACACGGCCTACGTGATCCGCCGCACGGCCGAGACGTATGCCGCGAAGCTCCCGAACGGCACGAACTCGTCGATCAAGAACATTTTGTTCCTCGGAATGCCGAACGCCAGCGACACGATGTACTCCATCATGCCGGATGCGGCGAAGACGGCGTGGGGCGCGGACACCGCCGAATACGCGAACATCCAGTTCGAGTCGACGAGCGGATCGTTCCAGCTTCCGTCGATCAACCACTTCCTCTTGCACCGCGTGTACCTCTTCCGCGACGGCATCAACTCGGACGGCTACATCTTCAAGATGAGCAACACGTCCTCGGCCATCGGGTGCTACTCGTTCGAGCACTGCAAGTTCGGCTCTCGCGGCATCAACCTCGACAAGTCGACCTACACGGGCGAGCTCACGACAAGTCGTTGCAAATCGTATGTGTACGTCTACTACGCGAGGATGCTCAACATCACGGACTGCGTGATCAATCACGCGGTCACGGGGAACTCGAACAACCCGTGCGGCATCTACTGCTACTTCGCGGACATCCTAAACGTCGAGGACGTGAAGGTCTACTCCGCCGTGTGGACGGATTCGTACAACTCCTATCCGCTCTACCTTTCGGGGACTTCCAACAAGGGCATCGAGTGCCGGATCAAGAACGTGGAGCAGACGATCCGCTTCAACGGAACCGCCAGCAAGGTGCCGGGGCTCTTCTACGTGCAGGGCTACGTCTCGTGCGAGGTGAGCGGCATCACGATCAAGATGGGGAACGCGCTCTCGACGACGAGACCCACGACCTTCCAGATCGAAGCGGCGATGATGTACTTTTCGAGCGTCTACGAGCTTTCGCTCACGGATGTCTCGGTCGTGCTGCCGAACTGCTGGTACTGCAAGAGCCCCGTCCTCGACATCGACCGCTGCTACTCGGGGAACTACGTCCCCGGCGTGGTCAAGAAGATCGACAACGTGACCATCACCCTCGCGACGGAATCGGGCATCGGCTCGCCGATCTCCTACGACTACGCCGCAACGGACAACGACAACTACGCCGCCGCGTCGATCTCGTTTTCGACAAGCGACACGACGTTCTACGCGAAGGTGCCGCAGATCAGCAATCTCACGATCACGCATCCGCGTGGCAAGGCGCTCTATCTCGAGAACGCCCGCCTCACGGACGCGACCTTCCAAGGGTCGGTGATCTTAAAGCAGGTCGAGGGCGACATCCAGGCCGTCACGACGTGGTTTCCGGGGAAGTGCGTGTTCGTCTCGAACGGGACGCACGTCCGCATCCGGCAGATCACCGTGAACCTCGAGAACTCCGAATATCCCTACGACGAGGATGCGGCGATCTTCTCGGACTACGACGATTACGGAAGCGTGTTCGTCGACGCCTCGAACGCCAGCCTCGGCGCGATGACGACCTCCTCCTCGAAGGCCTACCACGTCTATCAGGGAATCGGCTGCAACAACGAGGGCGCAACGGGACACTTCGCGTTCCGGTGTGCGAACGGGATCTGCGACACGTACTCCGTCCACCGCACGGGCGGCGGCGCATCCGCGCTGAAGCTCTACAACAACACCTGCTCGAACGCCGAGACGATGGTGCTGGGCCGGAGACCGTTCAACGGGATGCAGATCACGCCCACGACCACAGGCCGCCATCTCCTCAAGGCGCACATCGCCTACAAGGGGTATGCAAAGGACGCGGAGATGTACCGCCACTTCTTCCTTTCGGCGACCATCGGCGACAAGACGTACTACTCGACGATCCACGGACGCTGGTCGGACGATTCGTCGTCCGTCTGGGTGAACGACTCTGACCTCACGCAGAAGGTCTTGGAGCTGCCGCTCGACATCCCGACGGTCAGCCCGGTGGACGTGAGGGTGTACTTCTCGTGGTATGCGTCCGGCGGATTCGTCTATCTCGATCCGGACATCGAACTCAAGACGGCGTAAGGAGAGTTGAGATGATCGCTGCAAGGCACAGGGCGTTCTGCATACGCCCCTTGAATCCGGACTCGGTCTTCGAGATCGAGTTCGTCGACTACGAGATCAAGGACGGCTACTGCCAGATACAGCTGCAGGTCACGAAGCGGACGGGCTTCGATACCTTCACGGTCGACTGGGGAGACGGCACGGTCTCGACGCAGTCGAACTACCTCGCGTGGCACAACTACACGGCCAAGGGACGCTACACGGTGCGCATCAACCATGCGGCCAAGTGGTGGCGGCTCTGGGAATGCTACACGGTGGACTCGAAGCGGAAGGTCTACGTCTCGCGCCCGCAGATCTTCCCGCGCTGCTGGAGCGACTACCTCGAATCGGCGCAGGGAACGTACTGCGGCTGGTCGGACTCCGACCACGGCGGCGTTCAGGGCAAGGTCATCCCGTGGGGCAAGTCCCTCACGAGCGTCTTCTGCTGCTGGCAGTTCTGCTTCGACCTCCGTGGCGGCTTCCCGGCGTGGACGCCGAACATCGTCGATGCGACCGGGGCGTTCGACCGCTGTACGGGTCTTTCGGGGAAGATCCCCAAGTGGGGACGGAACATCACGAGCGTCTGCCAGACCTTCTGCGACTGTCCGGGCGTCCAGGGGCGCTTCCCGAAGTGGCCGAAGAAGTGCGTCGAGTTCGGATCATGCTTCAAGAACGCGACCGGGATGCACGGGCCGATCCCCGAATGGCCGGAGAATGCGAGCGACCTCAATGCCTGCTTCGAGGGCTGCACGGGCGCGACCGGGATCATCCCCGCGTGGCCCGAGAAGGTCACGAACGTGAGCCGGTGCTACTACGGATGCACGGGACTTACGGGCGCATGGACGGACGATCCTGCGCTTCTGATGCCAGAGGAGAAGGTGCGCTATTCGCCCGACTCGGACTACTACCGGTGCTACGAGGTGGTGACGGGGTGCGCGGACTCGGTCCGCTCGCTCTTCTGGGACACAAACTGGGGCGGGACGATCCCGCGCCCGACAACCTAAACAAGAGGAAACACAGATGAGAATCGACTGTTACGGAAAGGAAACGAAATCGGAGACGTTCGCCAAGGGCGTCCCCGAGAGGCCGCTCGAGACGAAGCAGTCCGGCGAGTGGACGTTCATGCGCTTTACCGATGGCGACCGCGTTGCGATCCACAAGCTCGGCATCGGCGCGGACGGCGTGGTCGAAGAGACGTGGGCCTACGGCGCTTGGGCTGATGCGGAGAACCTCTTCTACATCCCGATCACGCAAACGATGGAGGTGGCGGGATGACGATCTTCACCCAATGGGACAAGCTGCTGACGCTTCTCGCCAAGGTCGCCAAGGGCGCGGCGCGGAGCGAGACGCAGTACGAGTTCAACCGCCTCGACCTCTCGACGGGCAAGGCGACGATGAAGGATCGCGCCATGAACGCCGTTGCCCTCGTGGGCGGCGAGGTGACGGTCGCCGTCCCCGACACGGATCCCGGCAAGGCGCGGGACTTTCTCCTGCGCGCAGAATGCACGGCGGCGACCGACCTCACGTTCGCGGGAGCGGACTTCGAGGGATCGGAGGGCGGCGAGCTGAAGGCCCCGGACGAGGGCGAGACGGTCATCTATTTCTTCACCGAGACGAAGGCGGGGACGTTCCTCGTCGGGCGCAAGGTGGTTGAAAAACTGGATAACGAGGAGGAGTGACTATGGCTGCAAGGCAGATCGACTGCTACGGATTCGAGACGACGAGCGAATACTTCAAGCTGAAGAAGCTCGACACGCATCTCGTGAAGATGAAGGACGGGATCATGTACATGTGCTTCGGCGACGAGCCGAAGAGGCCCATCCACCGCCTCGACAAGGACCCGAACGGCGACATGCGCGTCATGTGGGCCTATGGCGCTTGGGAGGATGCCGAGACGCTCTCGTACATCCCGATCAATGAAACGATGAACTTGAAGGAGGACTGATCATGGAGGTTCTTTACATTCCGCAGCTCGATGAGGTGGATGCCTCGGGCGAGACCACGGCGACGAGGTACAAGCTCGTCACCAAACGCCTCGAATCGGGCGTCGTGGGGCTTGAGGACAAGGCCGTCAACAAGATCGCGATCACGACCGAGGACGCGCTGCGGCTCGTCCTGCCGCCGCTCGTCAAGGGTCAGGTGCGCGACTTCTTCGTCCGGCTCGTCATCACCGCAGACGCGATTCCGGAGGTGACGTTCGCCGCCCCGACTGGCGAGATCATCTCGTTCGAGGACATCGACGAGACGATCCTCTCGTGCCAGATCGGGATCAACGTCTTCTCGTTCACCGAGAACGACGAGGGCGTGTTCTTCGTAAACCGCAAGGTGATGGACATCGACCACTCCGTCGAACTGGATGCCTGCGGGGGCGAGGGCGTGACTTCCCCGAAGGTGTTCAAGCTCGGCGCGAAGTTCACGGGACTTCCGACTCCCGTGCGGAATGGCTACACCTTTCAGGGGTGGTTCACCGAGGCCGAGGGCGGGACGCAGATCACGGCGAACGACACAGTGAAGACCGGGATCACGAAGCTCTATGCGCAGTGGGCGGTCTATGTCGATCCGTTCGTCGATGCGATCTGCGCGGCGAAGAACCTCACGTTCTACACCTCGGGCAATGGCGACTGGTACGTTGACAACGCGACCTACCGCAGCGAGCCGGGTGCGGCGCGTTCGGGCGGGATCTCGGACAGCCAGAACACGATCCTGCAGACCTCCTTCACGGGCGCGGGAACGCTCACGTTCTGGTGGAAGGTTTCGAGCGAGGACTACTACGACAAGCTCCGCGTCATTCTCGACGGAACGGAGAAGTCGTACATCAGCGGCACGTGGGGTGACTGGGAGCAGTACACGCTCGAGGTGACGGGCGACGGTCTTCACACGGTGCAGTGGAAGTACGACAAGGACGGAAGCTGCTCGAACGGCGAGGACTGCGGCTGGGTGGACGATGTCGTCTGGACTCCGGCGGGAGCTTAAGGCCATGCAGATCGCATCGAAGCAATCCCTCTGGAACGAGGGCGGCTCGGGCATGGTGGTCGAGGTTGAGATGACCCCGGCCACCGGGCTCTTCATCCAGTTCCACTTCAACGGCTACCGCGACAAGGAGACCGTGATCGCGTGGGGTGACGGAGACACGTACCGGTTCACGAACTACGACCGCATCACGGTCGGACACACGTATGCGAACTACGGCAAGTACAAGATCCGCACCAAGAATCTGCGCGGCATCGGGCTTCGCTGGCTGGACGGCCAGTCGCAGTATGCCTACGACAACGCGATAATCTCGATGGTCGACTACGGCGGCACGATCACGGGCAGCAATTCGGGCGGCTTCAAGCGTTGCACGAGGCTCAAGCGCGTCATCTGGCCGAAGTGTCAGTGGCTCGGCCAGCGCGACTTCGCCTACTGCACTTCGCTCGAAGAGGTGGAGATGGGCAACGCGGGAATCCACTACGACGGCACGTACCAGAGTTGCACCAACCTGAAGAAGTTCAAGATCGGGAGCTGCGGCACGTGCTGGAGCTACGTGTGGAAGGACTGCACGTCCATCACGGAACTGAAGCTCGGAAACGTCACGCAGTTCGCGACGCAGGACTTCTCGAACACGCCGCTCCTGAAGGACATCTGGATCGCCAACAAGACGGTCGACCAGATCAAGCAGGTGGCGGCAAGCGGCAACATCGTCGCGGGCTACGGGGCGAGGTTCCCGTGGGGCGCGTGTAGCGACTGCCGCTTCCACGGCACGGACGGAATCGTCCTCGGCAACGGCACGAGGATCGCATGACGGAAACTCGAAACTGAAAGGCACACATGAACACGAAATACGGAAAGCTCAAGAACGGTCAGATCGAATACGCGCCGGATGTCCTCACGGTCGACGGAGCGCTCAAGGTGAATCCCTCCGAGGCAAGCTACCTCGCAAGCGGCTGGAAGAAGGTGGTCGACAATCCGCCTGCCGCCGAGGACGGCAAGGACGTGAAGGTGTCGGCGTGGACGGAGACCGCCGACGCGATCACCTGCGTCTACAAGCAGGTGGCGAACACGCAGCAGGAAGTCACCGACGGCGGCGAAACCACATCCGGCGGCACGTCTGGTGGCACTTCCTCGGGCGGAACGACCGCCAGCGGCGGCGCGACGAACAACGTCAAGGGCCACCGCATCTTCTCGAAGCTGAAGCTCGTCGCGGCGCTCAAGGCCGCCGACAAGTGGGTTCTCGTGAAGACGTGGCTCGAGGAGAAGTCCTACTACGACTTCTATCTCGCGGCGCAGGACTTCCGCGAGGACTATGATCTCTTCCAGCAGGGACTCGCCGCGCTCAAGAACTACGCCCGTCTCACCGATGCGGAGATCGAGGCGATCCTCGCCCAGTGCATCGCCGACTAAAACGAAAGGAGAAAAATCACTATGGCCACACTCAAGGAAGTGAAGCGGCTCAAGGAGCTGTGCGACAAGTACGAGCTGGAGGGACGGGGTGTCCTCGACGGCTTCCCGAACACCAAGCTCGCCTCGATGTACAATGGGATCGGGCCGGAGAAGTTCCCCGGATGGCTTCGCGCCGTCCTCGACTTCCTCCATCCGTCCCTCGCGCCCGTCGCGTTCATCCACGACGTCGAGTGGTCGCTCTCGGACGGCACGAAGGAGTCCTTCGCCGCCAGCAACAAGCGCTTCAAGCGCAACGGCTCCCGCGTCGCCAAGTGCGAGTACGCATGGTACAACCCGCGTCGCTACGCCGTCATGAACCAGGCCCGCCGCTTCGGCAACATCTGCCAGCGCTTCGGCTGGGCCGCATGGATGGCACCGTTCACCGCGAAGGACGTGGAGGAGCAGCGCACCAACGCCGCCCTCATGCTCTCCGCGATGAAGTCCGATGCGAAGGAGACGGACGCATGACGCGCCGCCGCTTTCTCGCCCTGTGCGCCGCAATCCTCTGCGGCGCACTCGCCGGATGTTTCTCTCAACAGGTAATCGAAAGGAGTTTCTATGAACCCACGAAAGACACGCTCACAAAGCGCGCCGACGGATACGTCTGCGGCGCGATCAAGACGGAAACCACAAGATCCGGCTCCCGCGACGAGGGAGACAAGGAGTACACCGTCGGCCTCATCAACGTCGACAAGTGAGGCGGTCATGCGCCGCATCCTCGTCGTCGCAACCCCGAAACGCACGGCAACCGCAATCAAACCCGAAAGGAAAATCATGGACATGCTCGAATCCGCCACCCGCTCCATCCTCAACGTTCTCCTCGCCGCCTGCATGACGCTCCTCTGCGTCCGGCTCTGCACGGGCTGCGCGCTCGTCCGCCAGCTCGGGGCGAGGGCGAACGTCACAGAGTGCCTCAAGACCGCCTACGCCGAGGGCGGCGCGACTGCCGTCTCGAACAAGATCGAGTCGCTCGTCGTCTCCGGCGACCTCTCCCGCAAGCAGGCCGACCGGCTGCACGTCGCCGCGCAGGCCGCCTACGAGAGGCTACTCGAACACATCGAGACGGAGCTTGCCAAGGGCGAGGCGTGTACGAACGCCCCGGCGACCGTGACCAAGTAGACACTCTCCTCCGAAAGACCGTGCGGTGCGATGGCTCTGACCGCCGTCCGCCGCACGGTCTTTTTTGTTTTCCGAAACAACCTCCCAACGCAATCAAGGATTCTGAGAAATGCACATCATCAAGCGCAACGGGTCGGAAGCCGACTTCGACCCCGAGAAGATCGTCGCCGCCGTCGACAAGGCAAACGCCAGCGTGGCCGCTTCCGAGCGGATCGACGGACAGGCCGTCCAAGCCCTCGCAAGGCGCGTGTCGGGCCGCTGCGAGGCTCTTAACCGCGCCCCGTCCGTCGAGGAGGTCCAGGACTATGTGGAGGAGGAGCTGCAGGGCCTCGGCGCGTTCGCGCTCTCGCGCCACTACATCCGCTACCGCCAGACCCGCGAACTCGCGAGGCGGGCGAACACGACGGACGCCCCGATCCTCGCCCTCATCGACTGCAACAACGAGGAGGTGAAGCAGGAGAACTCGAACAAGAACCCGACCGTCAATTCCGTCCAGCGCGACTATATGGCGGGCGAGGTCTCGAAGGATCTCTCGAAGCGTGTGCTTCTCCCGCCGGAGATCGTGGAGGCGCACGAGGCGGGGATCATCCATTTCCACGACATGGACTACTACGCCCAGCGGATGCACAACTGCGATCTCGTCAATTTGGAGGACATGCTCCAGAACGGGACGGTCATCTCCGGGACGATGATCGACCGCCCGCACAGTTTCTCGACGGCCTGCAACATCGCAACGCAGATCATCGCGCAGGTCGCCAGCAACCAGTACGGCGGACAGTCCATCTCGCTTGCACACCTCGCCCCGTTCGTCGAGGTCTCGCGAGAGAAAATCCGCAAGGAGGTTGCCGCCGAAACCGAGGGCGTGGAGCTTCCCGCCGGACGCTTCGACGAGATCGTCGAGCGGCGAGTCCGCAAGGAGATCGAGAAAGGAGTCCAGACGATCCAGTATCAGGTCGTGACCCTCATGACCACCAACGGACAGGCCCCGTTCATCACGGTTTTCATGTACTTGGGCGAGGCCAAGGGCGAGCAAGAGAAGAAGGATCTCGCGGCGATCATTGAGGAGGTATTGCGCCAGCGCATCCAAGGCGTGAAGAACGAGTGCGGCGTCTACGTCACGCCCGCGTTTCCGAAGCTCGTCTATGTCCTTGAAGAGCAGAACGTGAATCCCGGTTCGCCGTTCTACTACCTCACGGAACTCGCCGCGAAGTGTACGGCGAAGCGCATGGTGCCGGATTACATCTCGGAGAAGATAATGCGCCGCGACAAGGTCGATCCGAACGGCGACGGTCAGTGCTACACCTGCATGGGCTGCCGCTCGTTTTTGACGCCCTACGTCGATAAGGACGGCAAGCCGAAATACTACGGACGTTTCAATCAGGGCGTCGTCACGGTCAATCTCGTCGATGCGGCCTTGACCGCCAGTGGCGATTTGGAAGCGTTCTGGAAGATCCTCGACGAACGGCTCGAACTCTGCCACCGTGCGCTCCAGTGCCGCCACGAGCGGCTCACGGGAACAACCTCGGACGCCGCGCCGATCCTGTGGCAGCACGGGGCGTTGGCGCGGCTTGCCAAGGGCGAGCGGA
>CAVFWS010000002.1:33585-51521 GCA_963626295.1 Clostridium sp. CAG:138 | reverse complement strand
GCGAATCCGCATCGGCGCGGGACAGCCCTCCGAGGGAGAACGGCTGGCACGGCGGTCCGCCGGCGATCAGGTCGACCGACCCGACCGACGAGAAGTCGAATTCGCGGACGTCCGTCTCATGCACGAGCGCGGGATTGAAGTTCGCCCGCAGGCTTGCGCACGCCCACTTGTTGAACTCGACGAACGCGCAATGCTCGAATCCGGCCTGTTCAAGCCCCTTTGCCAGGCCTCCGCATCCGCTGAACAGTTCCAGGCTTCTCATCGCATCCCGACCAGAAGTTCGCTGAATCCGTCGCATCGATAGACGTGCTTTTCTCTCTCAAAGGGCATCGGCTCGAACATAAGGGAACTCCTGCAGAATGAGACTGGCGCCAATTATACCAAAATCCCTAATGCGCGTGGCGGATGACGCGAGCCATTGATCCGCTCCGGCCGGAATATTCACGTCGAGCGGCTTGCGAGGCAAAGAATGGGATCCTAATCGCTTCAGCTGTTCGATAGGCTTTCCATGAAGTCGGCGAGGCGGGAGGCGGCGACCTTCAGCTTTTCCATCGATGTCGCGTAGCTCATGCGAACGAACCCCTCTCCGCAACGGCCGAAGGCGGAACCCGGCACGCAGGCGACTTCGTGTTCGTTGAGCAGGCGGAGGCAGAAATCCTCGGACGAGAGGCCTGTCCCGCGAATGTCGGCAAATACGTAGAACGCGCCCTTGGGGAGCAGCGTCTTCAGGCCCATGCGGTTCAGGGCATCCACAAGGAAGTCGCGCCGCCGATGGTATTCGTCGCGCATCCGCGCAACGTCGCAGTCGCCATTGTCCATCGCCTCCACGCCGGCGGCCTGGCTCAGCGTGGGTGCGCTCATGATGCCGTACTGGTGGATCTTCATCATGCTGTCGATGAGCGCCTTGGGTCCGCAGGCATAGCCAAGGCGGAACCCCGTCATGGCCCAGCTCTTCGAGAATCCGTTGAGAAGCACAAGGTTGTCCTTCAGCTCCGGCAGGGAGGCGAAGCTTACGGGTTTGGTCCCATAGACAAGTTCCGAGTATACCTCGTCCGCCAGCAGCAGGATGTCGCGCTCGAGCACAAATCTCGCGATCGCCCTCATGTCATTGAGCGACAGCGTCGCGCCTGTCGGGTTGCACGGGAAGTTCAGCAGAAGTGCCTTCGTCTTGCCCGTGGCCTTTGCCTCAAGCGCATCGACCGTGAGGCGGAACGCGTCCTTGACGTTCGTCTCTGCGCATACGGGAACGCCGTGGGCCATGCGGATCGTAGGGGCGTACGAGACGAAGCACGGCTCGTGGTAGATTATCTCGTCGCCCGGCTCGGTGATCGCGCGTACCGCAAGGTCGATGGCCTCGGATACGCCGACCGTCACAAGCGTCTCCGACTTCCAGTCGAACGTTGCGCCGAACCTGCGCTTGAGGTAGCGGCATATCGCCTGCCGAAGGGCGGGTGTGCCCAGGTTGGACGTATAATGCGTACCTCCATCCTCAAGGTTTGTCACCGCCGCCCGCGAGATGTGCCAAGGGGTGTCGAAATCCGGCTCGCCTACGCCAAGGGATACTACTTCCTTGCGCTGCGCGACGATGTCGAAGAACTTGCGTATGCCGCTCTTGGGAAGCTCCGCGACATGCTTCGCTGTGAAGTCCCGTGACATCAGACCACCGGCAGACGCTTGTCTTCCTCGAATGCGTATTCGCCGCTCGCCTTGTATGTCTTTAGCATGAAGTGCGTGGCGGTGGAAAGCACTCCATCGATGGTTGACAGCTCGGACGACACGAACTCCGCGACATCCTGGAGCGACGATCCGCTCACGAACACAAGCAGGTCGTAGGCTCCGCTCATGAGAAAGCACGCATCGACCTGCGCGTACTTCGAGACCTTGCCCGCGATTTTGCCGAAGCCCGTGTTGCGCTGGGGGGTTATCTTGAGTTCGATCACAGCGCGGACGCTCTTGTTGTCTTTTCTCTTCATGTGTCACTCCATGTGGATTGCCGCGAATTATAGCACAAGCCGACGCAATGGGTGTGGCGAATCGCACGCCATGCGCCTTAGGATACGGTCGTCGGTCGCGCTTCCTTCTGCCTATCCAGGAAGTCCATCGTGGTGCGAACCACGACAGGGGAGAGCAGGATGAGGGCGATGAGGTTCGGGAACGCCATGAGGCCGTTGACCACGTCCGCAAGGCTCCATATCAGCGATATCGAAAGGTACGGACCGATGGCCACGATGGCGACATACAGCAGCCGGTATGCCTTCACGAAGCGCCTGCGGTGCATCCCGACAATGTATTCGAGGCACTTTTCGGAGTAGAAGTCCCAGCCGAGGATGGTGGTGAACGCAAAGAACGTGAGCGAGCACATCATGAAGAACGGCACGAACGCCCCCGCCCCCGGGATGAAGGCTACGCCGCGAGAGAATGCCTCTATCGTCATATGGACGCCCTCAAGCTTCAGCGAAGGCTCCCATGCTCCCGAAAGGACGATCGTGAGGCCGGTCATGGTGCATATGACGATGGTGTCGATGAACGTGCCCGTCATTGACACGAATCCCTGCTTCGCCGGCTCGTTCGTCTTTGCCGCCGCCGCCGCTATCGGCTCGGATCCGAGGCCGGCCTCGTTCGAGAATATCCCGCGGGCGATTCCCTTTTGCATGGCGATGAATATCGTGCCGACCGCGCCGCCCGTCACCGCAGCGGGGTCGAATGCCGCCCTGACTATCAGCAGAACCGCATGGGGCAGCTTCTCGATGTTCCCGATCATCACGAGCAGGCACACCGCGACGTAGGATATGGCCATGAATGGGACTACCACCATCGACACCTTCGCGATGCGCTTGAGTCCGCCGATTATCACAAGCCCGGCGCATATCGTCACCGCGGCCCCCGCGACCATTGCCGCGACGGATATTGTGCACCCGAACACCGTAACCCCCGTGGCGGGGTCGGCCGGGTTGAATCCCGGATCGAAGAAGCGCTGGACGGCGGACGATATGCCGTTCACCTGGGCCAGGGTGCCGATGCCGAAAAGCCCGGTGCCGATGCCGAATGCCGCGAACAGGATGGCGAGCGGCTTCCACTTCGGCCCAAGCCCGCGCTCTATGTAGTAGAACGGGCCGCCGAGGACGCGTCCATCCGGGGCCACATGGCGATACTTCACGGCGAGTAGCCCCTCGGCGTACTTCGTGGCCATTCCGAAGAACGCGGCCACCTCCATCCAGAAGAGCGCGCCGGGCCCGCCTGTGGTGATTGCGGTGGCGACGCCAACGATGTTCCCGGTGCCGATCGTCGCGGAAAGCGCGGTGCACAGCGCACCGAACGCCGACACTTCGCCGTTGTGCCCGTGCCCCTTGTGGAATATGTACCGGAACGCATTGACGATGTTCAGGACGTGCCGGAACCTGAGCATCACCGACAGCAATATGCCGGTCGCGAGGATCGCTGCGACGAGGGGAACGCCCCATACGAGGCTTGCCGCTTTGTCTACGATACTTGTCAGTGATTCGAGTGTGCAGGGCATTTCGCTTGTACCGTTTCAGATCTTCCATCCGCCAACGCCGAATATGCGGCAGACCTCGGAAACGAGTATGGCCAGCACAAGGAGCGGGGCGAGGAACCTTATCATTGCCATGTAGAATACCTTGAACCTGATCGGGCTTCCGTCGCGGCGGCACTCGGCGAGGATGCGCTTGGGCTTGAGTACCCATCCCACGAAGAGGCATGTGAGGGCGGCCACGATCGGCGTTAGCACATTCATGGCGTTGTCGAAGAAGTCGAGGGCGGGAAGTCCGAACGGCTTGAACGCGGCCCAGCGCCCGTAGCCGAATGCGGATACCGATCCGATGCCGACGGTCCATGCGCAGATGATGGCGACCGAAACGTTCCGCCTGACCCCGAAGAAGTCGCATACGGCCGCCACGCAGGCCTCGGTCATGGATATCGCGCTCGTAAGGGCGGCAAACAGCACGAGGGAGAAGAAGCATAGCCCGATCCATCCGCCGGCGGCGCCGAGCGACGTGAACACCTTGGGGAGCGTGACGAACATCAGGTTCGGCCCCGCGTCAATCGCGACGTGGCCGCCATCACCCGCCGAAAAGATCGCGACCACCGGGATTATCATGAACCCGGCGATTACGGCCACGAACGTGTCCGCCGCCACAATCCTCACCGACGCCTTCGTCACCGAGTCGCATCGCCGCATGTAGCTGCCGTAGGTGATCATGATCCCCATGGCGAGCGAGAGCGAGTAGAACATCTGCCCCATTGCGCCGAGGACTACCTTGCCGATGTTGTCGCACGAGGAGAAGTCGGGCACCAGATAGTATCTTATCCCGACCCCTGCGCCCGGAAGCGTGACGACGTACGCGGCGAGCCCGACGGCCATCAGGAGAAGCATCGGCATCATCACGAGATTGGCCTTCTCTATGCCGTTCTTGACCCCGACCAGGATGACTGCGGATGATGCGACCGTGAAGACCGCCATGTACACGAATGGCTCCCAAGGGGCGGAAACGAACGTGTCGAAGAAGACCCTTGGCGCACCCAGCCCACCATCGACCCCGGCGACAAGCTTGACGTAGGCGACGAAATACTTCACCACCCATCCGCCGATCACGTTGTAGTACGGCAGGATGAACATCGGAACGATGGTGGCCATCACGCCGAGGAAGTTCCACCTTGGATGGCCGAGAGACCTGAATGCCGTGAGCTGGCTCTGCCTCGCGTACCTTCCGAGCGCGATCTCGGTGGTCAGCAGGGTGACGCCGAGCGTAAGCGATAGCGCAAGGTATGTGGCGATGAACACGCCGCCGCCGTATTTCGCGGCCAGATACGGGAACCTCCAGAGATTCCCAAGCCCTATCGCCGAGGCCGCCGCCGCGAGGACGAAGGCCAGCGATCCGGACCAGCTTGCTCTCTTTCCGCCTTTCATCTGCCCGAGCGTCAGCCTTTCCCGGAAATCGCGTCAATGCCGGCCGTGGTCCCGAATACGATCAGCTTGTCGTTTTCCTCGAACCTGTCGCCTGGGTTGGGGATAAGTATCTGGAGCGGCTTCTTCTCGCTTTTGGGGTCCGGGCGGCGTATGCACAGCACCGTCACCCCGTTCCTCTTCCGGATGTCCGCCTCCGCGAGCGTCCTGCCGATGCAGGCCTGCGGCACGTCTATCTCGGCGAGCGACAGCCCCTTGGATATCTCCAGCAGGTCGTAGGCGTTGTGGTTGGTGATGTTGCGGGCGAGCCGGCGCGCGCTGTCCTGGTCGGGGTATACGATGTGGTCTGCGCCAAGCTTGTCCAGTATCTTCCCGTGGATCTCGCTTATCGCCTTCGATATGACGGTCTGCACGCCGATCTCCTTGCAGTTCGCCGTCACGAGCATGGAAGCCTCTATGTTGGACCCGATCGCCACGACGACCATGTCGCATTCCGCGATCCCGGCGGCCTCAAGGGCGCTCGCGTTCGTCGCGTCGCACTGTACGGACCACGTGACCTTCTTCATCGCATTCTGCACCAAAGTGCTGTTGCGGTCGATCAGGAGCACCTCGGTGCCCGTATCCGACAGCGCTTCGGCGAGCGAAAGGCCGAATCTTCCGGCCCCTATGATACCGATTCTCTTCATTGGATGATGGCTCTACAAACGAATGAAGGTAATTCTACCATAACCATGGGCCAAATCCAATAGGCAATCGTGGGAAAGCAATATGTAAGGGCAAAAAGGGCGCAGGCGAGGTGCGCACGGCGGCGGCTGGTTTTGGTATAATATCGGGCGTGAAGACATCTTGGACATTGATATTGGTGGCGGCGGCGTTCGCCGCATTTGCGGATGCCCAGCCGTTCGAACGCTACCAGACCATCATTGACCGCAAGCCATTCGGTCCGGAGCCGGTCAATTTCGATCCGGAGGCGGCCCCGGGGGCGGCGTCTGCGGATGGCGGCGGAGAGATGACTCCCGAGCAGCGTTCCGCCGAGGCCCAGCAGCTGGCGGCCAGCGTGAGGGTGTCCGCCCTGAACGTCACGCCGTCGGGCGCCGTGAAGGTGGGCTTCACGGACACTTCGTCCAAGACGGGCGAAAACTACTACCTTGAGGTCGGCGCGAGCCAGAACGGCTGGAGCGTTAAGGGGGCCAACCCGGCGACGGAGGCCGTCACGCTCGTCAGGGATGGCATTGAAGTCACGATGAAGCTTGGCGAAACGGTTGGAGGGAAGGGCGCAAACGCCCAGTCGCAGAAGCGGCGGGGCGCCGCGGGGCGGTCTGCGGCTTTGCCGCTGCTGGGCGGACAGCCTGTGGCGAATCCATCCGATGGCGCGCCGGGCAAGGCCGTAGGAGGAATGGCGAGATTGAGGCAGGTGCGCATGGCGATGCGGGCCAAAGAGCAGGCGGATGAGGAGAGGCGTCGCGAGACCGCCGCCGCAGCGGAGGCGGAGCGCAAGGAGCGCGAGGCGCAGGAGGCCGCGGAGAAGCAGCGGGCGGCGGAGGAACGCGCGCAGCAGCGCGAGGAGCTGCTCCAGATCAAGGAGGAGATCAGGAGGCAGAGGGAAGCGCAGGAGGCCGCAAGGAGATCCAAGGAGGAGGAACAGGGTGAAGCGGACAACGCTGAGTGATTTCAGGGATTCTCTGGTCAAGTCGGGCGGGTACGTCTCCGGCGCGGACGTGCTGGCGCCTGAGCCGAGGAAGAAGGGGCGCTGGACGACGTTCGGATTCACCATGAGCGTGTTCTTCGTGTTCCCGTATTGCGCGGTGAGGGAGTTCTTCAGGTCCCTGACCACGGAACTCTGGGCATTGTGCTGCTTCAGGGCGCACCAGAAGGCGGAGCGCTACGGGATAAGGGTGACCGCCGATGGCTGGGAGAACCGCAACGGGTACAAGGGCCCGGTCGTATACCTGTGCAACCACATGTCGACGCTTGAGACCATAATGCTCCCGCCCGTGCTCCTTACGTACGGCCCGTTCAATGTGTTCGTGAAGGCCTCTCTTTCCCGTCTGCCGGCCCTGAAGCGCGCGGCTGCCCACATGGGGCTGATACCGCTCGGGCGCAAATCTCCGAGAGAGGATCTGATGCAGGTGTTCAAGGAGGGCGTGGCCCGCATCAGGGAGGGTCGCTCGATCCTGATCTTTCCGCAGGGAGCAAGGGAGCGGGTGTTCTCGCGGAGGCTGTATTCGTCGATAGGCGCGAAGCTGGCGGAGAAGGCCGGCGTGCCGGTCATTCCGATCGCCGTCAAGACGGATTGCGAGCCGACCCGTCCCGGCGGCAAGGGGTGGCTGAAGGATTTCGGCCCGGTCGACCCATCGAAGGACATCAGGCTCAGGTGCGGCCCTCCGATCACGGGCACCGCGAAGGAAATGCACCAGAAGGTGTTCGACTGGATAAAGGCGCAGCTTGACGAATGGGGGCTTCCCACAGAGGGGTGAGCATGGAGAACCGCTATCTCATATGGCTGGACTGGCCGGAACGTCCGTTCAGGGTAGAGGCGCCAGATCTGGATCTCTTCAGGTCCCTTGTGGATGGCCGGGAAGTCGTGGCCGTTCGCGGCGAACGCGATTTCCTTAGGGAGCTGCCGTCCGCCACACACGCGATATGCTGGGAGTTCCGCAAGGAGTGGTTCGTGAGCGCACCTCGCCTGAAGGTGCTTGCCACGCCCGGCGCGGGACGGGAGCTGGTGCCTTCAGACGCGGATATGCCGCATGGCGTGGTGAAGTTCCACGGAGAGTTCCACGGCGCGATAATGAGCGAGACCGTGATAGCGTACATGCTTGCCTGGTGCCGGGGGCTTTACCCCGCGTATCGGTGGCAGCAGGGCGGCGGCGCCGCCGACCTGTGGCGCAGGGCGGATCTCGGCGACGTCTGCTTCTCGCTTGCCGGGACAAAGGCCGTGATCCTTGGGTATGGGCGCATAGGGAAGGCCATAGGCGGGAAGCTCGAGCAGCTCGGCGTGCGGGTCTGCGGGATACGCAGGGGCAATTTCACGGAGCTGCCGAAGGCGCTGTCCGACGCGGATTGGCTGATCTGCGTCTTGCCGTCGGATACCGGCACTGACGATATCGTGGATGCGGGGATCCTCGGCAGGATGAGGCGCAGTGCGGTTCTCATCAATGTCGGGCGGGGCAATGCAGTAGACGAGAATGCGCTTGCCGAAGCGTTGGCCGAACGCAGGATCGCGGCGGCGTTCATAGACGTATTCAGGCATGAGCCGCTGCCGGAATCTTCGCCGCTTGCGGCAAATCTGCCTGGACTGTTCCGTTTCCCGCACGCTTCCGCGTTCTCTCCGGACTACATGGCGAGGTTCTTCCGCGAACTTGCCGCAAGGGGGGCGCTCCAGTAGGTATGCCGACACGCCGCCGAACGGTCGTGGCGCGATGCGGGATGTATTTTGCCAATGATTCACTTACGCTCAGAAAGGAATAAACGATGAACATGTTGCCGTGTGTCGTATGCTTCGCCGCAGTCGCCGCAAATGCCGTTACCGTCCAGATGCCGCCGTCGTGCACCACCCCCGACGGGATGTGCGTGGACGCCAAGGGCCGGCTCGTGATTGCCGCCCCCAACAACGACAGGACGCAGCCAGGCGCGATATTCCGCCTCGACTCGCCGGATTCCGCGCCGACGAAATGGTTCGACGTGCCGCCGTGCCCGGAAAGCGGGTATGCGTCTCCCATGGGCATATGCTTCGGGCCTTCCGGCGAACTGTACGTATGCGACAACCAGAAGGATTCAAGGGGACGCCTTCTGCGCATAACGTTCAAGGACGACAAGGTGGACACGTGCGAGGCTGTCGCGGTTGGCCTCGACAACGCGAACGGCGTGAAATACCTGAACGGCAGGCTATACCTTACCCAGGCGTTCCTCTATGGGGTAAGGCGCGGCGATGGCGCGGCATCGAGCGGGCTTTACATGTTTGACGCGTCAGACCGCAATGTGCGCGTCGGCAACACGCCAGCGGACCCGCAGTGCGTGTTTTCCGACGTGACCCGGAACCCGCAGGTCCGCGGAGGCCTCAACGGCGTTGCGGTGACTTCCAAGGGTGTGATCTACACGGGCAACTATGGCGATGGCCGCGTGTGGAGACTGACCCCCGGCAAAGACGGCCGCATCGCGAAGTGCGAAGAGGTCGTCCATGCGGGTGGCGGTTCCGTCACGCCTGACGGCATGTGCGTGGACGCCGCCGACAACGTCTACATCGCCGATATGCGTGGCGACGCCGCAGAGATGGTGACGGCGTCAGGCGAAATGAAGTTCGTCCGCAAGGGCGGTTTTGCGCGTCCGAGCGAGCCTTGCGTGTGGAAGGGTTTCCTGTGCGTGTCTAACTATGGCGGCACCACTCTGGAACTGATTCCGCTGCCATAACAGGAGCAATCCATGGAAATGAAAGTATTCAATTCTCTGACAAGGCGCGACGAGCCGCTTGCGCCGATCGCCGACAACACGGTCAGGATGTACACGTGCGGACCTACGGTGTACAATTTCGCGCACATCGGGAACTTCCGCGCATACACGTTCGAGGATATCCTCCGCAGGACCATCCAGTTCAACGGGATGAAGGTGAGGCAGGTGATGAACCTCACGGACGTGGACGACAAGACCATACGCGGGGCGAACGCCGCGAACGTGCCGCTTGCGGACTACACGAAGGCGTACAAGGAGGCGTTCTTCGCGGACCTCCGAAAGCTCAACGTCCAGCCCGCAGAGGTCTATCCTGCGGCGACGGATCATATCCCCGAGATGATCTCGCTCGTCGGGAAGCTCATCGACAAGGGAGTCGCGTACAGGAGCGACGACGGCAGCGTGTATTTCGCCGTCACGAAGTTTCCGGGGTACGGGAAGCTCGCGCACATAGATTTCGACAGCCAGCGCACAGGCGCGCGCTGCGCCGCCGACGAGTACGACAAGGAGAACGTGGGCGACTTCGCGCTATGGAAGGCGTGGGAGGCGTCCGACGGCCCCGTCGGCTGGGATTCGCCGTGGGGGCGCGGGCGTCCGGGATGGCACATCGAGTGCTCCGCCATGTCGATGAAGTACCTCGGGGAGACGTTCGACCTTCATACCGGAGGCATAGACAACCTTTTCCCGCACCATGAGAACGAGATCGCCCAGGCGGAGGCCGCCACCGGCAAGGAATTCGTGAAGACATGGATGCACTGTGCGCACCTTAAGGTCAACGGGGAGAAGATGAGCAAGTCCGCAGGGAACTTCTTCACTCTCCGTGACCTGATCGGGAAGGGATGGAGCGGACGCGAGATCAGGTATGTGCTCGTGAACGCCCACTATCGCCAGGGGCTCAATTTCGCGTTCAGCGCACTTGAGGATGCCCGCAAGTCCCTTGCCCGCATAGACACCTGCGTTGACGCCCTTGAGCGTTTGGCTGGCGGCGCCGGGGCCGGAAGCCCGGTCCCTGATTTCGCGCAGAAAGCGCTCGATGAGTTCACGGCGGCGATAAACGATGACCTCAACACGCCAAAGGCGTTCGCCGCGCTCTTTGAGCTTGTTCGCCACGCGAACGCCTGGATGCAGGGCGGAGCCGTGTCGCCGGCCGGCGCCGCGGCCGTTCTCGACGTGTTCAGGCGCATGGATTCCGTGCTCGGCGTCATCTTCTTCGGGAAGTCGGAAAAGGCCGAGGTGCCGCCGGAGATCACGTCGCTGCTAAATCTGCGTGCCGAGGCGCGCAAGGCGAAGAACTGGGCCGAGAGCGATCGCATCCGCGACGAAATCGCCGCCGCAGGGTGGGTCGTGAAGGATTCCCGCGACGGGCAGAGCGTGACGAGGAAGTGATCGCTTCCCGACAGGGGGACTGTTCGCAATGCTCTGGAGAGTGGCGTTTCAGGCGGTTGCCGCGTGCGCGTGGGCGCTGTCGCTTCTGGTGGCGGTGGCGCCGCTGAGGCTTCGTCTGCGCGCGTCCCTCCTGCTTGCGGGCCTGCTGGCGTTGGCTTTCGGGAAGTTCGCGTTCTTCGCCATTGCCGGGGGCGACAGTTTCGTGCCTGATCTTCCGTTGCCCGTCATATGGTCCTATGGCGTGGCGTACTCGTGGGCGATGATGTTCACGGGGCTTGCCTTCGTGCTTGCCTTGGCCGATGCGGCGTTTCGCCTTTGCGGAAGGCCGGTGGCGCTGCGCACGATACGCATCCGTACGATGCTGATCGCGCTCGCTTCGGCGGCATTGTCCCTGTGGGGCATGTACGAGGGCGTGCGCGTGCCCGATGTCCGCCGAGTGGAGCTCGCATGGAGCGAATTGCCGCCCGCGTTCGATGGATACCGCATTGTGCACATGAGCGACCTGCATTGCTCCACGGCGGCAAGGAGAGGGCATTTCGAGCGGATCGTGGGCCGCGTCAATTCCCTCGATGCAGACCTTGTTGCCATCACGGGTGACTTCGTGGATGGGCGCGTGGCGGATCGGGAGAGGGATCTTGAGCCGCTTGCCGGACTTCGCGCCAGGGATGGCGTAGTCGGCTGCACGGGAAACCACGAGGCGTATTGGGAATGGAAGCGATGGGGCGTTGTCCTCAAGCGTTGGGGAATCTATTTCCCTGAGGATTCCGGGGCGAAGGTCGTCCGTCGCGGCAACGACGCCATTGCCATAGGCGCGATCAGGGATCCTGCGTTCTCTGGCAGGAAAGGCAAGCCCGGCGGCGCATTCGAAGGCGTCCCCGCCGCCGCGTTCCGGATATTGCTGTTCCACCGTCCATGGACCGATTCTGTGGGTTCTGCGGCAATGGACGCGAGGCTTCAGCTTTCGGGGCACACACATGGCGGCGTAATGCCGCTGTTCAGGCCCGTTGTCGCCCTTTCGAACGAAGACCGCACGCATGGCCTGTACGGGTTCGGCGCCGGACGCTACCTGTACCTGTCGCCCGGCACCGGCCAGTGGGCCGGGTTCCCGTTGCGGCTCTTCAATCCGACGGAAATCACGGAGATAGTCTTGCGACGAAATGAATGAGTTTCTTGATAGGGTAGCCGGCATCCTGGAGACGCCTTGCGTCGTTCCCGACCTTGAGTTCAGATCCGTGCGCGGGTGGGGCTCGATGATGGGCTATGCCCTTTATGTCATGCTTGAGGATGAATACGGGGCGAAGCTCACCACGGAGCGGTTTCGGGGGCTCAGGACGGTTTCGGACCTGATGTCCGTGGCGGGAATCAGGGAGGGGAACGCTTGAAGAACCTGCTGATCATCGGGGCGGGCGGTTTCGGGCGCGAGGTGTTCGCGGCAGCCCGTGAAGCCTGCGGCTTTGGAGAGGCTTTCCGCATCAAGGGCTATCTTGACGGCAATCCGCACGCGCTTGACGGATTTGACGGCTATCCCCCCATAGTCGGGTCCCCCGAATCCTACGAGGTCGGGGAGGATGACGTGTTCGTGACGGCGCTGGGCAACGTCGATGTGCGGAAGCGCTGCGCCGAGATGGTTGAATCAAGGGGCGGACGCTTCATCCCGATAATCCACAGGTCTGCATCGCTTGGCCCGAACGTGGCGGTTGGCGAAGGGTCGTTCATCGCCCACAACGTGGTGCTCACCGCCGATGTAAGGATTGGAAGGCACGCTTGCGTGTTCCATGGTTCTGTGATCGGCCACGATGCGCGCCTCGGCGACTACTCGCACGTCTATTCGCTTGTGTCGATAGGCGGTGGCGTATCCGTCGGCGACCGCGCATCCGTATTCCCTGGGGCAAGGATAGTTCCGCGCATCGCGATCGGCGACGGCGCGACCGTGGGAATAGGTAGCGCGGTGATACGGAGCGTAGATCCGGGAATCACGGTGTTTGGCGTCCCCGCGCAACGCCTTCGGGTCGTTTGACACAAGAGGCAGCAGCAAAACCCTCGGACGCGACAGGCGCGTCTCTCCCGTTGGGGCGTTCGCCGACACGGCGAGGCCGGGTTGTGGTATAATTCGGGGAATACGAAACACAACCACCTTGGAATCCCATGATTGCGACACTTCTCCTTGCGGCGGCATTTTCCTCTGACATCGTGATATATGGTTCATCTCCGGCGGCCCTGTCTGCCGCCGACGGACAGGCTCTGGCGGTCACGGATACGGTATGGCTTGACGAGCCGGGCGTGTGGGACCGCATGAGCGGCGGGCACGGACGCAGTTGGCCGCTGACCAACGCCACCAAGATGGTCGATGGCACGTGCTCGCGCGGTGTCGGCACGTGTGCGCCAAGCGCCCTCTACCTTGCGCTGGACGGCAATGCGCTTTCGTTCTCGGCCAACGTAGGGCAGCTCTACGGTCCCAATGCCTCGAAGCTGAGGGTTCGCGTGTGGCGCGAGACGGAGCTTGCCTTCGAGTCGGAAATGCTTGACCGCGACTCCGGTCCGGTAAGGGTTCTTGCCGATCTGGCGGGGGCTCGATGGGTCAAACTCGAGCTTTTCGGCGTAGAGAAGCCGTATAGCGGCACGACGGCGTGGGGCGACGCCAGGTTCGAGATGAAGCCAGGTACGCGCCCGCACGACATTGGCGACCTGACGCGCCAGCTCGGGATACTCACGCCGCCAGTCGCGGATGCTCCGCGCATCAACGCGCCGCTTCGGTATGGGGTTCGTCCGGGAAACAGGCTGTTCTTCCGGGTGCCGGTTTCGGGCAGGCGTCCGATGTCCATCAGCGTGGATGGGCTGCCGGATGGACTTGCGTTCGATCCCGCGACGCAGCTCATTACAGGCGCCATTCCGTCTCCCGGCGAGTACGCCATGAGCATCAGGGCAAGGAACGGATTCGGAGACGCCTCGCGTGAGTTTACGGTCGTGGTGGGCGAGACGATTGCCCTGACTCCGCCAATCGGATGGAACAGCTGGAATGCGTTCGGGCCTACGGTCACGGCGGAGCTGGTGCGCAAGACGGCAGACCTAATGGAAAGCCTGGGGCTCCTTGACCACGGGTGGGCCTACCTTACGATTGATGACGGGTGGCAGCTCTCCGCCAAGCGTTTCCGTCCGTCGGAGCGGCGGGACGCGAATGGCGAGGTGAAGACCAACGAGCTCTTCGGCGACATGAAGGCGCTTGCCGACTACGTGCACTCCAAAGGGCTGAAGATAGGGCTCTATTCGTCGCCGGGGCCGACCACCTGCGCCAACTACGAAGGCAGCTGGATGCACGAGTTCCAGGATGCCAGGACCTACGCCAGATGGGGCTTCGACTACCTGAAGCATGATTGGTGCAGCTATTCGTCGGTGCAGTTCGGAGAGGGCATCGATCTTGAGCAGTTCCCGTATGTGATCATGTCGCAGGCGCTTCGCGCGTCCGGGCGGGACATAATCCATTCGATCTGCCAGTACGGCAAGGCCAACGTGGCAAGCTGGGGTGCGTTCGTCGGCGGGCAGTGCTGGCGCACCACCGGCGACAAGTTTGACTTCTGGGAAGATGTCGTCACGGACATGAATACGCACGAATCCCTTTGGATGTACCCTCGGCCTGGGGCGTGGAACGATGCGGACATGATGCTCGTTGGGAAGACGTACTGGAGCGACCATCGCGGCACCCGGCTCACGCCGAACGAGCAGTACACCCACGTATCCATGTGGGCAATGCTCGCGAGCGTGATGATGATCGGCTGCGACCTAGATGGCATCGACGCGTTTACGCTTTCGCTGCTGACGAACGACGAGGTTATCGAAATAAATCAGGATGTGCTTGGCAAGGCGGCGGCAATGGTCGATCAGGACGATGATTTCCGCTATTGGGCACGTCCTCTATGCGATGGGTCGATGGCCGTGGCGATGGTGAACCATTCCCCGTTCGAGCACGAAGGGAAGTTCTGCTTCATCAGGAATGGGCTTGAGGGCACGTGGCGCGTCCGCGACGTATGGCGCAACGCCGACGAAGGGAAGTTCTCGCGATGCTTCAAGGCGTTTGTCCCAGGCCACGCGACAAAGCTGATAAGGCTATTCCCCACCGATGGGGCCGGACTCAAGCCGGGATTGGGCGATGTCCGCGAGAACAGCTACATCAGGAAGATAGAGAGGCACAGGCCTGTCGAGCCGGCCCGCGTTCGCGACAAGGATGGCGGATGCCTCAAATGCGACTGAGGCGAGGACATTTGCGGAAAATGAGCGAGGAGGAAAGATGAATCTGATCGAGAAGATATGGGAAAAGGCGAGGGCGGACGCAAAGGCGATCGTCCTGCCGGAAGGGGACGAGCCCCGCACGGTTGCGGCGGCGGCGATACTGGTGCGGGAGGGGCTTGCCAGGCCGATCCTCCTCGGCAATCCCGAAAGGATCCGTGCCGTCGCGGCAGGGGAGTCCGTTGACCTCACTGGCGTTGCGGTTGCCGATCCGGCGACGGACGCCAAAGCGAAGGAATACGCACAGGTCCTCTACGCCCTTCGCAAGGCGAAGGGGGTGACGGAGGCGAAGGCCGCGGAACTCGTCGCAGACCCGATGTACTATGGCATGATGATGGTGAAGTGCGGCGACGCCGACGGCCTCGTCTCCGGCGCGGTCCACTCCACAGGCGACATGCTGCGCCCCGCACTGCAGATAATAAAGACCAGGCCGGGGATGAAGCTTGTGTCGTCGAGTTTCCTCATCGAGTGCCAAAACGGGAAGTTCGGCGATGACGGGCTTCTTGTCTATGCGGATTGCGTCGTGAACCCCTGCCCGTCCGCCGAGGATCTCGCGAACATTGCGGTTGCGGCGGCGGATACCGCGAGGACGCTCTGCGGAATGGACGAGCCGCGTGTCGCGATGCTGTCGTTTTCCACCAAGGGCAGTGCGCAGCACGCGCTCGTCGAGAAGGTGCGCAGGGCGACGGAGATTGCGCATTCGCTCGCGCCAGACCTGATTCTGGACGGCGAACTTCAGCTGGACGCGGCGCTCGTGCCGGATGTGGCGGCGCTGAAGGCGAAGGGCAGCCCTGTCGGCGGCAGGGCAAATGTGCTGATCTTCCCGGATCTGCAGTCCGGAAACATAGGATACAAGATCACCCAGCGCATTGGCGGCGCGAACTGCTTTGCGGTCCTGCAGGGCCTCGCCAAGCCATGCAACGACCTCTCGCGCGGCTGCTCCATCGGCGATATCGTCAACACGGTCGCGATGACCGCCGTGCAGGCCGGGTGAAGTTAGCTTCACCCGGTGGCCGCTATTGTGGTATAATTCCGCATTGATTTGACGAGAGCAGTTGGGGATGGCGGCTAACGATCTGTTCAGCGAGGATTACAAGGTGGATCTGGAGGTCTTTGAAGGGCCTCTGGACCTGCTCCTGTACCTCATTCGCCGGGATGAGCTGGACATATACGACATCCCGATAGGGCGCATAACCGAGCAGTACATGAAGTACCTCGAGGTCATGCGTCAGCTGAACCTTGACGTGGCGGGCGAGTTCATCGTGATGGCCGCGACGCTGATGGTGATCAAGTCCCGGATGCTGCTGCCCGTTGACCGTCGCGTCGCGGAGGAGACGGGTGACGACGAGTGGGTGGATCCGCGCCTTGATCTTGTGCGGCAGCTTGTGGAGTACAAGAAGTTCAAGGATGCCGCCGGGCGGCTCGCAGAATACGAGCTGCGGCGGATGGAGTCCTTCGACTATGGTGGGGGGCGTCCCAAATTCGAGAAGACCCAGGCGGACAGGGCGAGCGCAATCGCGGACCTTGGCGTCCTGGACCTCCTTGCCGCATTCCAGGACGTCCTTGCGCGTCTCGGCGAAATTCCGCAGGAGGAGCTCAAGGGGTCGCGCTGGAGCGTCCCCGACAAGATGGACTTCGTGCTCAGCCGGGTGCGCACGGATGGGCAGTTGGCGTTCTCGTCGCTCTTCGGCGAGCAGTCGCCGCGTGGCGAGGTGATAGTCACGTTCCTCGCCTTGCTTGAGCTTCTGCGCCAGCATCGCGTCATCATCTACCAGAATGCCGCATTCCACGAGATCACCATCCTGCCGAGCAAGGAGGATCCGGCCGACAAGCCGCTTGACGCGCCCGACGACTGGTGATTTTCCCGAAATCAGGAAGGAGATTGCCCTTTACGCCATGGAAGAGGAAAAACAGGAAGAAACAGCAGAGAATACGCCGCCGAGGCCCGAAGTCAAGTCCGAGCAGGGCAACAGGCCCAGGGACGTGGCGCTTCCGCTTCCCGGCAGCCTCCAGGAGATCGTGGGATCGCTTCTCTTCGCGAGCGAGACCCCGCTTTCGGCGGCAGACCTGCGCGAATGCATACGCGGCGTCACGCCGGACGAGGGTGACGATGCGGACGTGATGGACGTGTACCGCACATGCACGAACCGGGAGATAGAGGAGTCGCTGCGCGGACTTCAGAAGGCGCTTGAAGTCGCCAAATGCGGCTTCACCCTCGTGTGTACCGGTGGGCAGTACAGGCTTCAGACCGTTCCCGTGTGCGGGCGCTACGTGCGGGCATTGCTTAAGCTTGATCGTCCCAACAGGCTTTCCAGGGCATCGCTCGAAACGCTCGCCATCGTCGCCTACCGGCAGCCGATAACCAAGGCGGAGGTGGAGCAGATCCGTGGCGTAGGGGTGGATACGATCATGAAGACGCTGTCCGACCTCGGACTTGTGCGCCTTGTCGGGCGCTCAGAACTTCCCGGGCATCCGTTCCTCTACGGCACAACGCCATTCTTCCTTGAGCATTTCGGACTTGCCTCGCTTGACCAGCTCAATGAGATAGATCCCACGCTGCCCCGCTCGAACCCGAAGGAGCGGGCCAAGCTGTTCAAGAAGGAGGAGAAGGCACCTGCGCAGAAGGATGAAGCCGAGGTGGCCGAAAAGGACGCCAAGGAGGAAAATGCGGCGGAGCCGGCAGCCGAACGGCAGGATCAGAGCCGGGAAGCGGGCGAACCTGCCGATGGCGAATCGGATGGCCTTGACATCATAAGCGTCATGGAAGATGATCCCGAGGGGGAGGCTTCCGACGACGACGTGTTCATCGACGACACCCCTGATGAGTTTGACGATGACGACGATGATGATGACGAGGACATTGACGACGAAGAAGAAGAGGATGACGATGAGGAAGGGG
>CAVFWS010000002.1:0-33575 GCA_963626295.1 Clostridium sp. CAG:138 | reverse complement strand
GGATGAAGAATAGGGAAATGCGCATTGTCAGGACAAATGCCGCAATCGCGGCATTGCTTTCGCTCTCTCTGCTGCTTGCGGGATGCGGCGGCGGCAACCTGCAGTCGGCGGAACGCGCCGATAGGGCCTCCCGCAGCTATGCGGCCGCCATGGCCGAGCTGCAGGCGGGCAGGGTCGATTCCGCCATAAAGGGCTTCGAGGAGGTGGTGCGCAGCGAGCCGGGCAACGGCAACGCGCACTTCCAGCTTGCGGCGCTGCTCGAGGACGCGAAGAAGGACTACATCGGCGCGATCGTGCACTACCGCATATACCAGATGATGCGCCCGAAGTCCGACAAGGCCGCCATAGCGGCGGACCGCATGAAGGGCTGCGAGACGCGGTACGCGGCGCTTGCCGTGGAGAGGGCCGGGCTCGACAACCAGTTCGCCGCGTCGCTCGAGAAGCTGCGCAAGGAGCATGCCCTGTGCGCCAAGAGGGAGGCGAAGATCGCCGAAGAGCTGGACAAGGCCAATCGGAAGATCGCGTCATTGGAGCGTGACATCGAGATGAAGAGGCGGCTCGTGGAAAAGGCGTCCGCAATCGCCGACGACCGGTCGGCCCCGAATGCCTCGAGGAAACTGCTCCGCCCGTCCGACGCCGATCTCCTCGACGATGATGACGACGGCGCTGGCGGAAAGGCGACGCAAAAGGAGATGAAGAGCCTGCGGGCCATGCTGGACGAGGAAGACCGCACGGCTCCCGCGAGGCCGCCGATAGAGGCATCCCAGACCGGCGCCGCAGAGGCTCCCGGCGCCGCGCCCCTTGCGTCCGACGACCAGAAGAAGAAGCCGGCAAACCCGTTCGCCGACAAGGGCAAAAAGAAGCCGGCGCGTTCCATCCCAGAGACGTATACGGTCGTGGAGGGAGACACGCTCATGCAGATATCCGCTCGGTTCTACGGCACGAACCACAAGTGGCGCGAGATCAGGGAGGCGAACAGGACGATAATATCCCCCGA
The DNA here is from genome assembly GCA_963626295.1 of Clostridium sp. CAG:138. Lineage (GTDB taxonomy): Bacteria > Verrucomicrobiota > Kiritimatiellia > RFP12 > UBA1067 > UBA1731. Next base: position 32,578 of record CAVFWS010000002.1, on the reverse strand, counting down.
TGGCCGGGTAAGGGCCGGACAGGTGATAAGGCTCCCGTGACGTTTAGGGCAGCCTGGCGAAGGGAATGCAGGGGACATGGGCAATATCCATACGGAACTGGTGAAGCACGATCATGCGTACACGTCGGTCGATGTTCCGTGGCAGATGGACGATGAAGGGGATGAAAAGCTCTTCAGGTATCTGCGCGGCGGCGGTGTGCGGGCTTTCGGACGCACCAGCCACGAGGCGGAGCGCATCCGCCGCCAGTCAAGGTTCCTGGCTCTGTTCGCGGCGCTTGCCTTCCTGTGGCTCCTCGGATGGGCGCTGCCGTAGCGATAGGATTTTTTTTAGGGAACTTTATCAGGAGTGAATGAAATGAAAAGAGTGCTTGTCCCGTTGGTCGTGTTGGGCTGTCTGGCCGTTTGCGCCCAGGATGATGGCCGCGCTGCGTACCAGGCGCGTCAGGCGGTGCAGGAGGTGCAGCGTCTTTCGAGCCAGTTCGATCAGCTCGAAAGCAGGGTGGAGGCGATGTCCTCCCGGATGAACGGCATGGAAAGCTCAAACTCCACGCGGGACATCAGGGCGGAGATCGGGGCGATCAGGAGCGAACTCAACGAGCTGAAGCGCCGCCAGTCGGCCATGCGTGGCGAGATAGTCGCGGAGCTATCCAGGAAGATGGCGGATCTCATCGCGAAAAGCGCCCCGCCGCCAGCGCCGCCGTCTCGTCCCGCCTCATCTTCCCGCGCCGACAGGCCGCAGCGCGGCGCGGCGGCCGCGAACGACCGCGAGCCCGCGCCGACAGGACCTACCGGACCGTATTTCGAGCATATAGTCGAGCCCGGCGAGACGCTTTCCTACATAGCCAAGGAATGCAAGACCACCATACACAAGATCAAGCAGTACAGCGGGCTGAAGAGCGACAACCTGCGCGTGGGGCAGAAGCTGCTCATCCCCGCAGAAGACGAGAAGAAGTGAGGCTTTGGCAATGGTCAGATTGAGGAGACTCCGCCGGACCGAGGCAATCCGCGACATGTTCGCGATGGACAGGCCGTCGCGGGACCGTTTCATATGGCCCGTGTTCCTTGTCGAGGGGCATGGGCGCAAGGAGCCGATCGCCTCGATGCCCGGACAGTTCCGCTGGTCGGTTGACCGCCTTGTCGCCGAGTTCCCGAAGGGGGTACGCTCGGTGCTGCTCTTCGGGCAGACCGAAGGGGAGAAGGACGAGGCCGGCCTTTCCGCGGCAGACCCCTGCGGCGTCGTCCAGCGGGCCATACCGGTTCTCAAGGGGGCGTTCCCCGACCTCGTCGTCATCACGGACGTGTGCCTTTGCGCGTATACGAGCCATGGGCATTGCGGGCCCCGCGACGCGGATGGCGATGTGGACAACGACGCCGCCTGCGAGATGCTTGCCCGGGTGGCCGTCAGCCATGCGCTGGCAGGCGCGGACGGCGTCGCCCCGAGCGCCATGATGGACGGGCAGATCGCCGCCATACGCGCGGCCCTGGACGGCGAAGGTCTCACCAAGACGCTTCTGATATCGTATTCCACGAAGTTCGCCTCGACAATGTACGGGCCTTTCCGCGACGCCGAGAACTCCGCTCCGTCCAGTGGCGACCGCCAGGGCTACCAGGCCTCCTACCGCGACCCGGATACTGCGGTTCGCGAGTCTGTCGTGGACGAGGCGGAGGGCGCGGACGCCCTGATGGTGAAGCCTGCGCTGTGGTATCTCGACCTCATCGGCAAGGTGCGCGAGCGCACGCTGCTCCCCGTGATGGCCTACAACGTGTCGGGCGAGTACTCGATGATCCATGCCGCCGCGTCGGCCGGGCTTTGCGACCTCCACGCCGCCGCCCGCGAGTCCCTGTATGCGATATTCCGCGCAGGGGCGACACAGGTGATCAGCTACTGGACGCCATACTACGACGAGATCTTCGGGAAGCAATGACAGTAAACAACGGCAAATAAGCCATGAAAGGAAACAACAGGTGAAAAGGACAATTCTGCTGACGTTCGCGGCCATATGCGCCGCCATCGTGCAGGCCGCCGAATTCAGGGCGGGCTTCGCCCGCGTCGACATAACGCCACCGCTCGGGACGTACATGCCGGGCTACTACCAGATCCGCCGCGCGACGGAGGTGCTCGATCCGCTGGAGATCAACATGGTCGCCTTTTCCGACGGCAGTGAGACCGCCCTCATCGCCCAGTTCGACACGGAGGCGCTGAGCGACGCGACCGCCGACATGATGCGCGACGCCATCGTGAAGTCCACGGGAGTCAAGCGCGACGCCATCCTGCTGCACGCCTCGCACACGCATGACGGCGGACAGCTCGCATTCAATCCGGGCAACGGGTCGAATGCGTCCGTCGGCGGGCCGGAGGGCGACAAGTTCAACAAGACCGACCGGATCTATCTCGACTTCTGCGTGACGCGCGCGGCGGACGCCGCCGTCGCCGCGATTCGTGACCTGAAGCCCGCGACGCTCGCCATCGGGCGTTCCCGCGCCGAGCGCATCTCGTTCGGGCGACGCTACCTCATGAAGAGCGGCAAGGTCCAGACGAACCCCGGAACGAACAACCCCGACATCGTAAGGCCCGTGGGCACGGCAGACGACGAGGTGCAGGTCGTCCGGATAGACCGCAAGGGCGGCAAGCCGATAGCGATCATCAACTTCCAGACGCATCCCGACGTGGTCGGGGGCACCACGATCACCGCGGACTGGCCGGGCCTTACGCGCACGGTATTCGAGGCGGCGACGTTCGGCGGAACCCTCAGCATGGTGCTCAACGGCACGCAGGGCGACGTGAACCACTGCAACGTGTTGCCGAAGCCCGGCGAACTCAACGGGCTGAAGCGCGACTTCGATGCCGTCGATCGCGGGTATGACCATGCCAAGCATATGGCGAACGTGCTTGCGGCCGCCGCCCTCAGGGTGTGGCTCAAGTGCGAGCCCGTGGAGGCCGGCGACGTCCGCGTCGCGGTCTCCGAGGTCAAGGTCCCGGCACAGAAGCTCGACATGGACCCGAAGAAGGATCTCGCGTGGGCGAAAGACGTGTGGGCGCTCCACGAAAGGAGCGTGAAGGACGGGGTTGTCGCGACCGATAGGGACTACGATACCGTCAAGTACGGATGGACGGGCATGGAGCTTACGACGGAAGTCGCGAGGGCCGGCCGCATAATCAAGATGGCGACGCACGACGATTTCCATCGCCTTCCGATATGGGGAGTCTCCATCGGCAGGTCCGTTTCCTTCGGGGGATTTCCCGGAGAGCCGTTCAACGACATTGGCGTTGCCCTGAAGAGGCAGACCCCGTTCAGGATGTCGCTCTTCATGTGCCTTACGAACGGATGCCGCGGGTACTTCCCGTTCTCCGACAGCTATAGGCAGGGCGGGTACGAGTCCGCCACGTCGCCGTTCGGACCTACCGTGGCGGATGACCTTATCGCAGGCCAGCTCGGCCTGATGAGGGAACTGTACAGGTAGCATGGTCAAAGACGTGCGCGGATGCGGTCCGCGCACAAATGCGGAGGCACATCTGTGGACAAGGCAAAGAGATACGTGGCTTTCCTGCTGGTGATGGCCGGTTGCGGCGGAATGCTGTTCGACTTCGGCGGCACGATAATCAATCCGGCCATCCCGTACCTTGAGAGCCTCAGGCTCTACACCACGAAGGAGCTTTCGCACCTGACGAGCGCGGTCGTCATGAGCGCGGCGTTCGCGGGGCTTTTCGCGGGTACGCTCGCCGAATGGCTTGGGCGCAAGAGGGTCATGCTGCTCGCGGCCTTCATCGCCGCGCTCGCGTGCCTGCCGATATGCCTCGTGCCGGGATACTGGACGTTCTACGCGGGGCGCACCCTGCAGGGGATCGCGGCCGGACTGATCGGCGTCGTGGTGCCGATGTACCTTGCCGAATGCCTTGACGCGGCAAACCGGGGCAAGGGCGCGGGCATATTCCAGTTCATGGATGTGGTTGGCATACTGTTCTGCTCCCTTGTCGGGGTGGCTGTCGTACACACGCTTGGCGGACCGAACGACCCCGCCACCACGGAGGCGGCCAAGGAAGCGGCGTGGAAAGCGGTGTTCTGGTCGAGCGCCGTCCCGGCGGTCGTGTTCTTCATCGGCGCCCTTGGGCTGAAGGAGTCGCCGGTGTGGCTCGAAAGGAAGTCCAGGGGGTTGCGGGCATCCGTGGCGGATGATCCCGCAGGTACGCCCCGTGACTCGCTGCTCCAGCGGAAGTACGTGTTGCCGTTCGTGCTGGCGATCGTGATACTTGCCTGCAACCAGGCGACGGGATGCAACGCCATACAGTATTTCGCCCTCAAGATGTTCATGGACGCCGGGCTGCCCGACAAGACGGCCAACCTGGCGAACGTCGCGCTCTGGGCCGTAATGCTCGGCATGACTGCGGTCGCGTGCACTCTCGTCGACAGGAAGGGGCGCACCTTCCTGCTGAAGGCAGGCACAATCGGGATGGTTGTCGCGGATCTCATGGCGGGATTCGTGTTCCTCTCCCTGAAGGAGGGCTGGCTCGTGAAGTCCACCCTCTCCGGGTGGCTCGCCGTTGCCGGCGTTTCGCTGTTCATCGCCGCATTCTCCATCGGTCCGGGCGTCGTCGTGTGGCTCGCCCTTTCCGAGCTTATGCCGAACCGGATCCGCGCGAACGGCATGGCGATCGGCCTGTTCATCAACATGATGGTGGCCTATCTCATCTCGGACGTGTTTCTGCAGCTCGTCGAGGATTGGGGCTATGGGCCGGTCCTCTTCATGCTTGCGGGATTTGCGGTGCTGTATTTCATTACGGCGGCGTTCTTCCTTCCCGAGACAAAGGGCCGCACCCTTGAGGAGATTGAGCGCATGTGGGATTCCAAGCGAGCGGCGGAGTCGATTCGATAAATCAAATCTGGAGGTGTACTGATGAAGGCATCGGAACTGGCGAACATTCTGGGCGGAGCCCTTGAGGGTGATGACGTGGATCTTTTCGCGTGCGGCGGCCTTGAGGAGGCCATGCCCGGCGACCTGAGCTTCTGCAAGGACAGCAGGCACGTGAAGCTCGTGCAGGAGACAAAGGCCAGCGCGGTGCTGCTCCCCCATGACTGGACGCATGGGGCGCCGTGTCCGATAATCCGTGTCGAGGATCCCAACCACGCCTGCATGGTCGCCGCGAAGATGTTCGCGCCGCCGGAGCCTGTGCGCGCGCCCGGAGTGCATCCAACCGCCATTGTCGATCCGTCCGTGCATATCGGCGAGGGTGCGCACGTGGGTCCGTTCACGGTGATAGAGAAGGGCTCTTCCATAGGCGACGGGGCCGTGATCGAGGCTCAGGTGTGGATAGGGGAAGGGTGCAGGGTCGGCGCCCGTACCCACATCTATCCCCAGGTGACGCTTCGCGAGGGGACAAGGGTTGGCGCGGAGTGCATCCTGCATTGCGGAGTGCGCCTTGGCGGCGACGGATACGGATTCAACAACGGACGGCGCGAGGATGGATCCGTATACATCGAGAAGATACCGCAGCTTGGCATCGTGGAGATTGGTGACGGCGTGGAGATCGGCTCGAACACCACGATAGACCGTGCCCGCATCGGAAGGACGTACATCGGCCCGATGACGAAGATCGACAACCTCGTGCAGATCGGCCACAACGTGAAGGTGAAGGGATATTCCGGGCTTATCGCGCAGAGCGGCGTCGCGGGCTCGACCGAGATAGGCTATGGATGCCTCATCTGGGCGCAGGCCGGAATATCGGGGCACATCAAGATCGCGGACGGCGTACAGGTCGGTCCGCAGGCGGGCGTCCCGCAGTCCCTCGACGGCAGCCTCAAGTACGTGATCGGAGCGCCGGCGATGAGCATGAAGGATCTTGCCGCCATCACGCTTGCCCCGAAGATGATCGCGAAGCTCAAGGCCGAGGTCAAGGCGCTCAAGGAGAAGATGGGCGGCAAGTCGGGCGAATCCGCTTCCTGAGCATTCTTATGGTCTTGATGTCGAAAGGTGCCGGCCATGCATAGGCTTCTCGTTCCGGCGGAACTCCTGCGGGCAGACAATGCTATTCTGCCGCCGGAGGCCGCGCACCACCTCAGGGTTGTGCGGCCCAGGGATGGCGAGGTCATAGAGCTCTTCGATGGCGCGGGCGGCACTCGCGCATACAGGTTCTGCGCCGAGGCGACAGGCCTCTCGTCCAAGGCGGTGTCCGCCGGCCTTGTTGCCGCGGGTGGGATCTCATTCGCCAAGCCACGGCCTTACAGAATAACGTTGTTCGCGTGTGTCACAAAGGGCGCACGGTGGGATTGGACCGTAGAGAAGGCCACAGAGCTTGGCGCTTCGCGCATAGTGCCGGTCCTTTCCGCCAGATGCGTCGTGCATGTCGGCAGGGATGACAGGGCGGCGAAAAGGGAGCGCTGGATGCGCATCGCGGAGGAGGCCGCCCGCCAGTCTGACGCGAAATGGCTGCCGGAGATGCACGGGCCCGTTGACTTCCAGACCGCCCTTGCGCTTGCCGGGGAATGCACTTGCTTTGTCGGGGCGCTGACAGATCCGCCGTCGGCGCCCTTGCTGGAATCTGTCCGCAGGCGCATCGGAAATGGCGAAGGGGATTACGGGCTTTTTGTCGGGCCTGAGGGCGATTTCACCCCGGACGAGCTTGCTGCGCTCCTGAAGGTTGCGCATCCCACGAGTTTCGGGCCTTCGGTACTCAGGGCGGAGACGGCGGCAATGTTCGGATTGTCGGTGCTGTCAGCGGCCCTCGCAGGATAAAGATGACGGAACACGAGGCATATGTCGCGTTCAACATGGCGCCGGATATCGGCCATGTAAGGCTTTGCGCACTCGCGAGGGAGCATGGCGGCGTTGTCGCCGCATGGGAGGCTTTCCGCGAAAAGGTCGATAGGCATGGTGCGCCGATCGAGTGGGAGAGGGAACTGTCCCGTGCGGAGCGGATGCACGTGACGATAGTGACCTGCGACGACAGCCGCTATCCTGCGGCGCTCGGAAGTCTGCAGTCGAAGCCGCTTGCCCTCTACGTGTTCGGCGATCCGAATGCCATTGCGGGCAAGGGCATCGCGGTTGTCGGGACGAGATCCCCCACGCTTTACGGACTGGACATGGCGGAGAAGTTTGCGCAGGGCATTGCGCGGAACGGGTACGGCGTGATATCCGGACTTGCCGTGGGGATCGACGCGGCGGCGCACAAGGCCGCCCTGTCCGCAGGGGGAACCACCATAGGTATCCTTGGCGGCGCACTCGACAGGTTCTTCCCGGAGGACAACCGGGACCTTGGGCGGCGGATCGCCGCAGAAGGGGGTGCGGTCGTGAGCGAATATCCGTTCGGATTCCCGCCGGGGAAGCAGACGTTCCCGCAGAGGAACAGGATCGTGGCGGCATTGTCCCGCGGTGTGCTGGCGGTGGAGGCTCCGCTCCAGAGCGGAACGCTCATAACGTGCGCGTTCGCAACTAAGATAGGCCGCAGGGTGATGGCGATTCCGGCGAACCTTGATTCGAGGAATTCCGCAGGGTGCTGGAAGCTCATAAGGGAAGGCGCGACGATGGTGACCTCCCCCGAAGAGGCGGTGGCTGCCGTCGAGGCGGATGCGAGACCCGTTGCGGATCATGTTGCCGACAGCCGGAAGGCGGGGAATGCAATGGCTCCGCGCCCGACGGCGAACCGGACTGCGCCTGCGGCGAGACCCTCGGCAAGGCCGCAGTTGACGCTTGAGGAGGCGGCGGTGCTCAAGGCGATACCTTCCGTCGGGATAACCCTCGATAGGCTTGCGTTCGACACGCGGCTTCCGGCGGCTCGCGTCGGGCAGGCTACCATGTCATTGAGGCTGAAGCGGCTCGTACGGTTCCTTCCGGGCAATCGGGTCGCGCCCGAGAAGTAGGCCGTTGTGGTATACTATGCGCCCAATTGATGCCGGAGTGGCGGAATGGCAGACGCAGCGGACTTAAAATCCGCCGACGGGTTTCTGTTGTACGGGTTCGAGTCCCGTCTCCGGCATGTCAGTTGACGCGAAGCGAAAGATGAAGAGGGTAGAGAGAGAGGAGCGGTTGCTGGCGGCCTGTCTGCTGAGCGCCGCAGGCGGCTTTACCGATGTCTATTCCTACCTGTTCCGCGGAGGCGTGTTCGCCAATGCGGTGACAGGCAACCTGGTGATATTGGGGCTGCGGCTGGCGACGGGCGATGTGCGCGGCGCGGCGCATGGCGTATGCGCCGTGCTCGCCTACGGGATGGGCGTAATGTTCGCGAACGTGATCCATGGACGCTATGGCCATGACCGCCGCTTCGGATGGCATCAGGTTGTCCTCTGGGTCGAGGCTGTGCTTCTGGCGATCGTGTCCTGCCTGCCGAGCGGGCCATTCGACTTTGCGGTGGCGGCGCTGATCTCGTTCGTCTGTGCCCTGCAGGTGCAGACGTTCCGCCGTGTGCACGGATTGCCGTTCGCCTCGACGATGTGCACGGGCAACCTGCGAAGCGGGGCGGATGCCGCCTACCTGTGGATTAGCCGCGCAGATCCGAAGGGGCTGTCCAAGGCCAGGCACTACGCGCTCGTCATCGTCTGCTTTGTCTTTGGCGTAGCGCTTGGGACGGTTCTTCTGAAGAACGTCGGAGTGTCTGCCTTTGCGCTCGTGCCCCTCACGCTTGGATTCGTGTCGATCCTGGTCCATCGCCGCCCGGCTGCGTGGCTGCGCTGGCTGCGGCATCGCCGCCGCAGGTTTCCACCTCTACCAGGAAAACCGCGACAAGGTGGATCAGTTCCTCCGTTCCCGCGGCATGAACATTCCTGTGCGCGAGGATAAGCCACTTGCCTCCATGGGCATCGAGGGACTTGCCACCCTCAAGGAGCGGGTCGAGGATGTGCTTGCCGAGCGCGAAGTCGCGGTCAAGGAGACAGCCGCGGCCGAGAAGGCGGCGAACTGAGGCGCACCGCAATTTGTCAGGTCGCGCACAGCCGATTTTGTGGTATAATACGCGCATTATCGTAAACGGTAATTGGGGGTGATCCGGTTTCGACGGGGTGCGTTGAGGTCAGATCGCGCGTCGAGGATTCTCGTTGGCCTCGTTAAAAAACGGGAAAAACAGTAATTGCGAACAACGATTACGCTCTCGCGGCCTAACTGATAGCCCGCATGTCGTCCGGCCGACGCCTGCTGAGCCGATGCGACATCATCCAGCAGGACTTGGCTTGAAGCGCTCCGCTCGCGCGTCGATGCCTCGTACGACCGAGCGGATGATTCGGGATAAGCCCGCCCATCGGCATACCCGTTTCGAGACTAATGGTCGGCTACACGCGTAGAAGTCAGGTTGATTCCATTTCGGACGCGGGTTCAACTCCCGCCACCTCCACCAATTCTGTGTGCCACAAACCGCTGTCGCCACAAACCGCTTGCGGCGCAATGCTTATTTTGCTTTAATATGCCGCCGATGAACAAGACAGACAGACGGGCCTCGTATGATGCGGCGAAGGCGCTCCTTGGTGGCGCCAGTTCGATTCTGATTTCGGGGCACCTTAGTCCGGACGGCGATTCGCTCGGATCGATGATCGCCCTCGCGAGGATGCTCACGGCGGCGGGATGGAACGCCAAGGCGACTGCGGACATCAAGAGCCTCGGCAAACTGGGGTTCCTCGAGGGCGTGTCGGACCTTCTGCCGACAAGGCGGCTCAGGCGCAAGAAGTTCGACCTGTTCATCTACGTGGACGCCTCGACGCCGGACCGCCTTCCGCCCGAAGTGCGGCCTTTCGCCGAGAAGCTGCCGACAATTACCATCGACCACCATGCGACAAGCGCACCTGGCGGAGTCGCCATACTCGATTCCGCCGCAAGCTCCGCGGGAGAGCTGATATGGCAGTTCGCGAAGTGGATGGAATGGGATATGGATCGCGCAACGGCGGAGGCGCTTTGGGTCGCGATCGTCACGGATACGGGGCGGTTCGCCTACGATTCCACGCAGCCCGGCACGCTGCGCACGGCGGCGGACCTGCTCAAGAAGGGCGTGAGGACGTCGCTGATAAACGACATAATCTACAACGCCTTCCCGCCCAAGGCCATAGAGCTTAAGCGCAGGGCATGGCGATCCCTCCGCATCTGGAAGAACAGGAAGGTGGCGGAAGTCTCGCTGCTTCGCGACGATTTCCGGGATGTGCGCGGCTCAAAGGCCGACGCCGAGGACGTAATCGAGATACCGCGTTCCGTGAACGGCAACCAGATCGCCCTGTTCTTCTACCAGATACCGGATCGCACGCACGAAACGAGGATATCCATCAGGACGCGCGCCCCATGGGACGCCACCGCGCTCGCGAGGCAGTTCGGCGGCGGCGGGCACGTCAGGGCGGCCGGATGCACCGCCAAGGGCGGCATGGCGGCGGCAAGGCGGCAGATGCGCAGGGCGGTAAAGGAAATGCTTCAGGGCAAGAAACAATGAAAAGGGCGCTGATCCTTACAGACGGCAAGGCCGGGCACGAGAACCAGTCGAAGGCGTTCGCCCGCGCGATGGGATGCGATTTCGACCTGCTGCGCATAGAGTTTCGGTCGAAATTCGCGAAGGCGGCCTCATATGCGCTGGATTGGATGGGCATCCAGTCGCTGAAGCCGTTCAGGGAATTCCGCGTTCCGGCGGCAAGATACGACATCGTGATCGGGACGGGGTCGGGAACCTTCTACGCGGCAAAGGCGGTAGCGAAAACGCTCGGCGCCCGTTCTGCCGTTGTGCTCTACCCGCGTGGCTACAGGATCTCCGGATTCGGGTGCATTCTGGCGCCGGAGTTCGACGATCCCGCGCCGGCTCCAAACGTGGTCCGCATCCCCGTCAACCTTGTGGCGGCGGACGCGGGGTTCTACGCTTCCGGCGTGAGGGATTTCCGTGAGCGGCACGCCGATGCGGGGCGCGAAGCAGTAGCCGTGATAGTGGGCGGGCCGAACAAATGCTCGCGCATGACGGCGCAGTGGATGCGTTCGCAGCTCGAATCCCTGTTCGCGGCGCATTCCGTCGGCGACCCCGCATCGCGTCCGGAGATGTGGGTGACGACGTCGCGCAGGACGCCGCCGGAGGTGGAGGCGGTGATAGACTCGTTCCCTTTCGACTACAAGCTCCTGTACTCGAGGGATCGCTTCAACCCGATTCCCGCGTTCGTGTCGCTCGCGTCGCACCTGTATGTGACAGCGGAATCCACGGGGATGCTTTCGGAGGCCTGCTCGTTCGGGGCGGCCACGGTGCACGTGATGGACAACCTGGATCCGGGGCGGCACAAGTTCCGCCGCTTCGCCGAATCGTGCGCCAGGCTCGGCTCGGAGAAGGTCGACCTTGCGCCCGCATTCGCCGCCGCAAAGAAACTGCTTGCGCCATAGGCCCGCAGGATGCTTTGTGTGGTATAATCCGACCACATGAACTACGAAGAACTAAACAGGCGCTACGGCGCACCTGGACGCATCGTGTTTCGCGAGGATCCGAGGGGGATGCCTGTGGCCGCTCTCGCCAACCAGTATGGCAGCGTGGAGATATCGCTATACGGGGCGCAGGTGCTCTCGTACCGTCCGACAGGCAGCATGCAGGTGCTGTTCACGCCGCAGGACATCTCGTTCGGCCCGGACAAGGCAGACCACGGCGGCATCCCGGTGTGCTGGCCGTGGTTCGGCACGAACGGCCCCGAAGGGTCGTATGGACATGGCTTTGCGCGTCGGCGCCTGTGGCGTGTGGCGGGGTCGGAGTATTCCGAGGACATCACCGAGGTCACGCTGGCGCTTGACTGCAACGAAGAGACGAAGAGACTCTGGCCCTATGACTTCAAGCTCCAGCTGAAGGTTTCAGTGTCGATGAAGCTGAACCTCGGGCTGAAGACCACCAATGCCGGCAATGTGCCGTTCGAGATAACGGAGGGCTTCCACCCTTATTTCCTCGTGCGTGACCGCGACGCCGTGACGGTTCGCGGCGTTGACGGATGCGCGTTCTGCGACGCCCGCAAGTCGCGCACCGCGGATGCCGTATGGACGGGCGACCTGGCGTTCAACACCGAGTACGACCACGTGTTCACAGTCAAGAAGAGCGAGTTCGCCATCATCGACCCGGGCTTGCGCCGCGCAATCGCCATCGCGAGCCGGGGCAACACCAAGCTCGTGTGCTGGAACCCCGGCGCGGCCGATCTGCCGAGCCGCAACATCAGCGGCGACGACTGGCGCAAGTTCGTGTGCGTTGAGCCGGCGACCCTCTTCAGGGAGGATTCGACGATAAGGATCGCCCCCGGCGAGTCGCACGAGCTGCTGATGGCTGTCCAGTCGGTGCTTGAGAAGTAGCCAATCGTGAAGCACTCCGCGCTCATAATCACGTCTACGAGGCACTGCGCGACCGCGCAGGAGACTCTTCGCGTGCAGGATACGGTGTCGGCCCTGCGCCGCGCCGGATGGGCAGTGGACATACTGACCTCAAGCGCGAACCCCATTCTGGCGGCAACGCTCGACCCTTCCGTGAGCGTGACCATCGTGCCTCGCCTGCCGCTCCTGAAGCGTCTGTTCCTTTTCCTGCGAGGCTTCGCCCTTGCGTCGAGGCGCGGCTATGCGGTGCTGCATGGAATTGACGATGGGGCGGATGTCGCGAGGGCGATCGGGCGCATGACTCTGCGCAAGTTCGCGTACATCGCGGAGGTCCATCACGCGCCTGACATCCGATGCGGCACAGTAGCGCAGGCGGCGGCAGTCATCCTCTCAAGGGAGAGTACCCTGTCGGAGTTCAGGGCGCCGCCGCCCATGGCCCGCGTATCCATCCTCCCGGAGCCCCACGCGGAACTCGCGGACAATGCGTTCACGGCGGCGGAATTCGCGTCCGCGCTCGACGGCATATACACGTATGTGCTTCGCAAGCACCCGGAGATCGACGGATGAAGACGGAATCCTCTCGCGTCAGGTCCGCTTCCCGCAGGGGAAGGCGCGGCGGTAGAAAGGTTGGCGTAGTGCGGCTCATTGCGCGCCGCGTCGCCATAGCGTCCATTGCCGCGGTTGCGCTCCTTTCGCTGCTCGGCGGATGGTTCGTGAGCCATCCGTGGCAGTGGCTTTCCGACAAGTGCGACGACTGGCCAGGCTTCATAACCACGCCCCTGTTCTATTTCGGCGACAGGGCGGTGATGCTCACGGACGGGCTGGGCTGGACGGGGCACGATGCGGTGTACGAATACGATGTGCCGCCGCCATCTGGAAACGTGTTCTTCGCCGGGGCCCCGGTGCGTACCGGGTTCCCTGCGCCGAATGACGTGCAGGTATTCAATCGCGGCGATTTCGTGATCGGGTGGTCTCCATCGCTGAGGCATCCGCTTTGGGTCGCGTACCATGTTCCGGCGGAGAAGGCATATGAAGCAGGCAAGAGGCCAAGCTTCCGTGCAGACCCGGCGGTGGCGGGATCGCCTTCGGCGGGCGAGTACAGGAAGTCGGGATATGACCGTGGGCACATGGCCCCGAACTATGCCATAGCCACCCGCTTTGGCACGGAGGCGCAGAAGAAGACTTTCTACATGTCAAACGTGGCCCCACAGAAGCCGGGGCTGAATCGCGGCCCATGGCGCGAGATGGAGCATCGCATAGCCGATCTGTGGACTGCGAAATACGGCGAGATATGGGTGATCGTAGGATGTGTCCCCGGAGACGAGCGATTGTCTTCCGGCGTGGATGCCCCGGTGGCCTTCTGGCAGGTCATCGTGGCTCAGACCGATGACGGGGTGCGCGCGCTTGCAGTGTACATGCCGCAGAACATCCCGTACTCTGCGTTCCCGGTGCACAACATAGTCACGATCGATGAACTTGAGCATCGTACGGGCCTTGATTTCTTCCCGGACCTTCCGGGGTTCATTGAGAAGCCGCTCGAGTCGGATCTTCCCACGCGCCTGTGGCCCGTGCGCCTTCTGGACATATTCCGCCTTATCCTTGTCCGGTTTCGGTAGCGTTGGAGGGACGCAATTCATCGCGTCCGTGGTTGTCCGGATTCTGAAGCCTACATTTCTGCACCTCACTTCTGCACTACACGGCCATTCCTTCTGGCGACGGCTGGAGGAACGCATTTGCGGCAGCGATGGGTTCATGCCATCGTATTCCGATGTTTCGCTACGGCAAGTCATCAAATGGCGCAATGGACAAATGCAATCGTAAATCGCAAATCGAAAATCGCAAATCCCCTTTGCGCGTTGTGTGTGTGTGTGTGGGGGGGGGGGGATTGACTGCATACCCGTAATGTTGTATATTGCGCATCCCGTTGGCAACAAAGGATGCTTGTCATTTGCTTTGCGACTGTAGCTCAATTGGATAGAGCGTTGGCCTCCGAAGCCGAAGGTTGCTGGTTCGATCCCAGTCAGTCGCACCAATGAGAACATCAGGATTAGCCAGTAAACAAAGGAGAAAAGCCACATCAGTACACTGCCATGCAATGGCGATGGCGTGATGTGACTAAAAAAGTCGTTGCATTGGGGCTCTTTCCCGCGTATCATACGCGACGCCATGAAAGAACAGCTCAAGGCAACGGCGCGCAGAATGATGCCAATTCTCGCGCAGATAGTCCAGCGCTACCAGCGCTACCTGCCACGATCGAAAATCGCAAATCGCGGCTGTCGAAAGTTTGCTTGACGCGGAAGTCGGAAAACTGTATCATACGCTCAATTTTTCAACAAGGAGTCTTTAAGATGAATATGTCAAAATCAACGCTTGCAGCCGTTGCTCTTGCTGTGTCCGTGTCAACATCCTTCGCGGCGAAGTCCAATCCTGCGGTCGATGCGGAGGAGAGGGACCAGTCCGCCGCCGATTCCTGCGATGGCCACTACAAGGCGCCAAAGTCCTACGGGTGGTCCGTGATTGCGATTGGCGTTGCGACCCCCGTGCAGCTTCCGTGGGGCATCGAGAAGTGGGATGTCTTTGGGCTCGACCTCAACCTCGGCTATTCGGATTCCATGAAGATGTATGGCTGGGAGTTCGCGTTCGGCGCAAACACGGCGCGCAAGTGCTTCATGGGGCTGCAGACGGCTATGGGCTTCAACTATTCCAATGAAGATGCCTATGGCTTGGTCTTCTCGCTCTTCAACATGAACAACTACGAGTTCTACGGCGCCTCCATTGATGCCGTAGGCTGCAACCGCAACGTCTATGGCCTTGAGGTCAACCTCCTCGGATCGATGACCGAGAGGACGATGGGCGGTCTCCAGGTCTCCGGGCTTGCCAGCCTCGTGGGCGAGGATCTGTATGGAGCCGGAATCTCCGGCGCCGCGAACTTTGCCCGCCGCGTACATGGTCTGCAGCTTGCCCTCGTCTATAACCAGACGGATCTCCTTTGGGGTTGCCAGATAGGCCTTGTCAACATGGCGTTTGCCTGCGACCACGGATTCCAGATCGGCCTCGTGAACGTGATCATGGACAACCAGCTCCCGTTCCTCCCCTTCGTGAACGGCTACTTCTGAGTCTTGGCTGATCCGAAATGCGGTCGGGTCGCGTGATGCGGCTTCGGCCGCGCAAGATGCCGGGGAGTGGCTCGCTCCCTGGCTTTTTCGTAAAAAAGATTTTGCCGCTTGCATTGCAACGCCCAATCTGATATACTACGCGGCGTTTTTGACCCATCCACGTTCGGGCGTGGCGCAGTGGTAGCGCAGTTGACTGTTAATCAATTGGTCGCTGGTTCGAATCCAGCCGCCCGAGCCATATGTGGGCCGCAAGAGTTAGAGTATGGCAAGTGCAGACGATAAGGCGATTGAGGTCACGGGGACTGTAGTCAAGGTCCTTCCGGCGACCATGTATACCGTTCGCCTTGAGAATGGCCATGAGATCCTCGCCCACATCTCCGGCAAGATGAGGAAGTTCTTCATCAAGATCGCGATCGGCGACAAGGTCACGGTGGAGATTTCCCCATACGACCTTGCGAAGGGGCGCATAACCTATCGCCACAAGACCTGATTCACTGACGAGCGGCGCACATGCGCCGCTTTTGCTTTAATTCGGCCATTTCGTTTCTGTCGTCCGTCGTTGTGCTGTCCTTTTATGGTATAATCACCGGCATGAGCAGACGACTTGGCGCGACAGACCGTTCGATGGTGATTGCGATTGCCGCAATTGCGGTGTCTGCATTGTTTGCGCTGTACGGCTTTTCCGGAATGTTCCTGCGGGCATACAACATCTTCGCCTTTGCGGCGGAGGAGGATATGTCCTTTGCCTGGTTCGTTCCGATCTTCTCGATCTACGTGCTTTGGCGCAAGCGCACCGCGCTTGTGTCGGAAGCGCGGAGGGGCGCATTCTCGTGGCTTGGTTTGGCGGCGAGCCTTCCGTTCCTCTGTCTGGCGTTGCTCGGTACCCGTGGAGTGCAGCTTAGGCTGGAGGAACTTGGATTCATAGGCCTGTGCGTTGCGCTGCCGTGGACGTTCTTTGGCTGGCGATTCGCGAAGCTTTTCGTATTCCCTGCGGGATTTCTCCTCTTCTGCATTCCGCTTGCCACGTTCCTCGACATAGTGACAATCCACTTGCGGTATCTCGCGAGCAGCGTGGCGATGATGGCGCTGAATGGCCTTGGCTTTGATGCCGTAAGGGAGGGGACTGCCGTCATATCCCGTGGCGCGAGATCCTTTGCAGTAGATGTGGCGGAGCCGTGCTCCGGGCTGAGGTCGCTTTTCGCCCTGATGGCGCTTACGGCAGGCTATGCTTACTTCAACCAGCCTACATGGATTCGGCGGTGGCTTCTGTTCCTGTGTTCGGTGCCGCTTGCCGTGGCGGGCAACGTGGTGCGCATAGTCTCCATCTGTCTCGTGGCGTCATGCGTAGACCGGGAGATCGCGACCGGCTTCTACCACGACTATTCTGGCTACATCGTGTTTGCGGTCGCAATCTTGCTCATGGTGGTTGCCGGGGAGGCCATAGACCGCATCTTCGCCCGCGCAGGCGGCAAGGCAAGGGGCGGCAATGCCGAGCCCCCTGTCGCCGCAGACGGGGGATCGGCGTGTGGCAGATGGCGTTTTGTCCCGGTTGCCGTCGCGGCGGCGTTCTATTCGTCGGTGTTTGCCTTCCAGGCCAGGACGCCTGCGGCAACCATAGCCAAAGCCCCCGACGTCTCGTTCCGTCCCGTCGCCGGATGCACGACCGACGACGAGCGCTTCGCGGACGTGCAGCGGATATCCGAGGCCGAGCTGAACATCCTGCCGAAGGATACGCGCATAGAGAAGAAGATGTACGTTTCGCGGAATGGGGCGCAGTTCCTTGTCGCGCATGTCATTGGCGGCACGTCCCGCGCATCCATCCACCGCCCGGAGCTATGCCTGCCGTCGCAGGGGTACGTTATGTCCAACCCCCGCAATCTCGACGTCGCCGGGAGGCCTTGGCACGTGATCGACATAGCCCGTGCCGGCGAGCCCCGCGGCATGGAGGCCTATACGTTCTTCAACCAGGAGGGCTTCCGCACGGCGTCGCACACGAGCCGGATATTCCGGGACGTGATAGACAGGTCTGTGCTGAACAGGGTTGACAGGTGGGTCATGGTCTCGGTACATGCGTTCGGCGCCAATGAAGTGGAGCTGCTGGAGTTTCTTGCCGCGCTGGAGGACGCGACATGACGGCCTCCGCATTCACGTGGGTGACGCGGGCGGCATTCCCGTACCTTCTCGTCTTTCTTGGGGCATTCGCGCTGTCGCTGCTCCTCACGCCCATCGCGAGGGAAGTCAACCGCAGGCTTGGAATGGTGGACAGGCCCGGCGGAAGGAGGGTGAACAAGACCCCCATCCCGCGTGGCGGTGGCGTGGCCGTCATAGTGTCGTTCGCGATCACGGCCCTGAGCTTCATCGCGCTGTCGGACGGTCCGCTGTCGCCGGCGCTGCCGGACTGCGTTGCAGTGCGCATGATCAGCCTGTCGATCTGCCTTGGAGCCATCGGCTTCTGCGACGACAGGTTCGGGCTGAGGCCGTCCGTGAAGCTCCTCGGGCAGGTGGCCGTTGCCGTCCTTGCGTTCTTCTGGTGCCACATTGGGTTGCACACGCTCGCCCCGGGGATCCCGTCTTGGCTCGACCTGCCGCTTACCGTGTTCTGGATCGTCGGGGCGATCAATGCGTTCAACCTGATAGACGGGCTTGACGGGCTCGCCTCCGGGCTTGCGATAATAGCGGCGGCCGGAATGGCCGGTGCGCTGTTCTTCAGGGCGTCGCCGAGCCAGACGATCATCCACCTGGCGTTCATTGGCTCCGTCCTTGGCTTCCTGCGCTACAACTTCAACCCGGCCTCCGTGTTCCTGGGCGACACGGGATCCATGTTCCTCGGATTCTTCCTCTCTACCGTATCCCTGATGACCAGGACGGAAGACTCCCTGTTCGTGTCGGTCATGGTCCCGCTGCTCGCCATGGGCGTTCCGATCTTCGATACCGCGCTCGCGATACTCCGGCGCATTGTGCGGGTCGCCCTGAGGCGGATGTCGGGCGGCGCATCCAAGGATGCCGATGGCGTGAGGGTCATGCAGGCGGATGCCGACCACAGCCACCACCGGCTGCTTCGCCGCCTTGCCTCGCAGAGAAAGGTCGCGATGCTCATGTACGCGATAGCGATCTTCCTCGTCCTCGTCGGGATCGGCACGATCGCGCTGCGCGACAGGGCGTCGGGACTGTTCATAGTCGCGTTCCTGGTGGCGATGTTCATAATAGTCAAGGACATGTCCCGCGTGGAGCTGCTTGACGCCGGGAGGTTCGCCGACGCCGTGGCCCACAGCCAGGGCGAGACCAGGCGCATAAGGGCCGCGCTCGCGACCCCTCTTCTCGTGCTTGCGGACATCGCGATACTCATGACCATGTGGTATGCCACGCTTTGCCTGCTGAAGATACGCCCTACGCGCGAGATGCTCCACACTCTGGCCCCGCTCCGCATCGTGCCGATGTTCATGGCCGTTGTCCTGTCGCGTGCGTACTCCACGGTGTGGGCGAGGGCGATGCTCTCGAACTACATGAGGCTGATGCTCGCGGTCCTCTCCGGGACGCTCGCCTCGTCCGCCTTCCTTGCGCTCATTGGCTGCCATGAGGGGCACGAGTTCGCCTTCCCCGTGATCTATGGCGGGCTGGTCCTGTTCTCCATGATGGGAGTGCGGTCGCTGCGGCAGTTCATCCGCGACTACTTCTACTACCTGAGCGTGCACAACTGCTTCGACAGCCCGAACGTCTCGCGCGTGCTCGTGTTCGGGGCCGGGCTGCGCTACCGTGCGTTCAGGCGCGAGCTCGTCCGCAATTCCAGCCACATGGACCGCGTGATCGTTGGCCTTGTGGACGACGACATCCTCCTGCGCGGCAAGTTCATCGGCGGGGTGCGCGTCGACGGCCCCCACATGGACGCGAGGCGCATCGTCTCCGAGACCCGCGCCGACAGCGTGGTGATCGCCTGCGAGCTGCCGCCCGAACGCCTGAAGGTCGTGGTCGATGCGTTCAAGGCTTGCGGGGTGAAGGTGTCGCGCTTCAACTTCATCGAGAATGAGGTCTGACGGCGAATGCGTTGGGGGTGCGGACATGGGCAGGTTTGAGATAGAGGGGAGCAGGGTCGTCGGGGGCGTCCACCGGGTGCCGGGGAACAAGAACGCGGCGCTGCCGATGATCGCAGCGGCCTTGCTTACGCCGGAGCCGGTGACCCTCGAGAATGTGCCGGCCATCGCCGATGTGGCGAGCATGCTCGAATGCGCCGAGCGGTTCGGCGCGGCCGTGGCGAGGGACGTGTCCGCCGGCAGGGTCACCATATGCGCGAGGCGGCTGCGGACTGCCCGCCTGGACCCGGCCCTTGCCGCCAGGATACGCACGAGCGTGCTCTTTGCCGGGCCGCTCCTGGCCCGCAGGGGCCGCGTGTCCCTGCCGCCCCCGGGCGGGGACGGCATCGGGCATCGCCGGCTCGATACGCATTTCGAGGGCTTCACGGCTCTTGGCGCAAGGGTCAGGTACACGAAGCGGAACATGCAGCTTTCCGTCGGGCGCAGGGGGCGGGACGTCTCCGCCTGCCTGAAGGGCGCGTCCCTCGTGCTTGACGAGGCAAGCGTCACCGCCACCGAGAACATCGTGATGGCGGCGGCGCTCGCCGAGGGCGAGACGGTCATCTACAACGCCGCCTGCGAGCCCCACGTGCAGGATCTCTGCGCGATGCTGAACGGCATGGGGGCTGAGATATCCGGAGCCGGCACGAACAGGATCGCCATCAGGGGGGTGAAGTCACTGCACGGCACCACCGTGCGCATCGGGTCCGACCTCATAGAGGCCGTGAGCTACCTCGTGGCCGCCGCCATAACCGGCGGCGCCCTCACGCTCACCGGCGTGGACGTGCACCAGTTCTCCATACTCTCCGGGCCCTTGCGCCGCTTCGGGCTGAAGTGGACGGCCGATGCGGAGCGTGGAACGGTCATCCTCCCGGCGAGGCAGAGGCTGAGGATGCGGTATGACCTCGGGGACACCATACCGAGCGTCTCCGACGGGCCGTGGCCGATGTTCCCCAGCGACCTGATGTCCGTGCTGATCGTCCTCGCCACGCAGTCCCGCGGCACGTGCCTCTTCCACGAGAAGATGTTCGAGAGCCGCCTGTACTTCGTTGACCATCTCATCCAGATGGGCGCGAAGATCGTGCTGTGCGATCCGCACCGCGCGGTGGTGACCGGCCCGTCGCAGCTCCGCGGGACGACGGTGACGTCCCCGGACATCCGCGCCGGCATCGCCCTCATACTTGCCGCGCTGTGCGCAAAGGGGAAGACGACGATACTGAATGCGCAGTCCGTAGATCGCGGATACGAGGCCGTAGAGAAGGAGCTTGGCGGTCTCGGCGCGAGCATTGCCAGGTTGTCGTAAAGGGAACCATACGAGATAGGGCCATGAAATCCGCACACCCCCATCGCATATTGCTTGTGGACAACCTCATGATTCGCCGCTACGGCAACCTTCGCATGGGTCCCGGACGGAAACTGATGTGCGGGGCTATCCGGAACGGCTGGCGGATATGCGAGTTCTCCGACAGGGACATGGCCCGGCTGCTCGCTCCCCTTGGCATACGCGCCCTGGGCGGCAGGATCGCCAACGCGAAGCTGCTCCTCACGGCCAGGAACTTCCGTCCGGACATAATGCTTCTCGGACATTGCGACTACATTTCGAACGGCACGCTCCACGCCATACGCGACGCCCTGCCGGGGATAAGGATAGCGCATTTCAACGTCGACCCGCTCTGGCAGGGGCGTACCCGCGCCCAGATGGACGAGCGCATGGAATCCTGCGATGCGCTGTTCGCGACCACGGCGGGCGAGGCGCTGAGGAACTGGACGACCGGCCGCAATTCCGTCGCCTACATGCCGAATCCGTCCGACCCGTCGATGGAGAACCAGGACAACGGGGCGAAGGTGGAATTCGCCAGGGACCTCTTCTTCGCGGGCAACCCGCGAGAGGGGGATCCGAGGTGGCAGCTTCTCGATGAGCTTCTGCCGAAGCTTGACGGGAAGCTTCGCGTGGACATCTTCGGGAGGAACAGGCCGTCGATCTGGGGGGCGGACTACGAGGCCGTCCTCGCGACCAGCAAGATGTCCCTGAACCTGAACCGCAGGGAAGGGGACAAGTGGTATTCGTCCGACCGCATCGCGCACCTGATGGGCTACGGGATACTCACGTTCCAGTCCGCCCGGAACGGGATGCAGCGGTTCTTCACGGATGGCGAGACCGTATGGTTCGATGGAGCCGCCGACCTTGCCGACAAGATACTGTACTACAATGCCCATGATGGCGAGAGGGCGCGGGTCGCGTCCGCCGGGCGCGCGAAGTACCACAGGCTCTTCGGCGGCGGAAGGGTGCTTAAGTACATGGTGGAGGTGATGACGGGGGTGGACTTCTCCGAACCGTACGAATGGGGCGGGGAGGTGTACAGGTGAGCGCTCGTCGCAGGGTCAGGCGGCTTGTGCGCATCATGCGCGTTCCGTTCGAATGGCTTGGCATAGGCCTCGGCATCGCGGTGTTCTCGGCGCTTCCGCGCCGCTGCATGCTTGCCCTGTGCGACTTCATCTCGATGTTGATGTACGCGTTTGACTCTTCGGGGAGGGGGCTTGCCCTGTTCAACCTGCGGGTGGTGGCTGGATGCGGCGAGGTGAGGGACCTCCCCTTCTCCCGCAACGTGTGGCTGCGCCTTTCGCCGCCGACGCGGCGGGAGACGGCCATAATCCGCCGCAGCTACCGCAACATGGCCAGAACCGTAGGCCACGCATTCTGGACGTGCCGTAATGCGGCGAGGCGTGCCGCGGAGGCGGGCGTGATGTCGGAGCGCGGGAAGCTGTTCCTCGCCGGGAACAGGCCTGCCGTGACCGTGTCCGGCCACATAGGGTGCTGGGAGATACTTTCGCAGCTGGCGTTCCTCGAGGGGCATCAGATGATGTCGGTGGCGAAGGACATCGGCACGTCCGGCATGACGCGGCTTCTCATGAAGTCCCGCAAGTCCATCGGACAGGACATCGTGCATGCCGACGGCGCGTTCCGTCCGCTGATGCAGGGGATGAGGGAAGGGAAGTCCCTCGGGCTTCTCGTGGATCAGGTCGTGAAGCCGAAGAACGGCGGAGTGTGGGTGCGGTTCTTCGGTCGCCCGATGCCCGTCTCGGCAGCCCCCGCGTTCTTCGCGGCGAAGGGCAAGGCCCCCGTGGCCGTGGCCTGGAGCCGTCCGCTTAGGGACGGGCGGTACCGGTGCGAGGTCGTATCGACGTATTCGCCCCAGGCGGCACGGGACGTGTGGGGGCTGACGCAGTCGTGCATGGACGATCTCGCCCGCGTGATACGGCGGCATCCGTCATGTTGGGTACTCAACTACCGCTATTTCAGGAAATCACCGACGGACGACGAACTCGCACAGCTTCGCTCGCGCGAGCGTCGGATTCGGAATTCAGGCCTGACCTGATTTTGCAAATTCTTCGTGCTTCGCCATCGGCAGGACGGCTGTCTCGGATTCGCATCAGGTCAATTGGATCCGGACATCAGTCATCTATATTCGTTTGGTGTACGCCCAGTCGTTTCGCGCATGCGTCGTTCACGAATGGTCGATCCTGGCGTCATCGCCGAGGCGCGGCGTCGCCGTCCCTGGATTTCATCACGGCCTTGGACGCCACGACATGGATGGCCACGAGGATCGCCAATGCCAGCACGACCCATATCATGTTCCCGTCTATGAACGCCTTGCCCCTGTTAACGAGCTCCAGGTACGTTATGTCGCCGGCGGTGCGTCCGAGCCAGAATCCCGTAATGGCCAGCACTGCGGTCCATATCCCCGCGCCAAGCGCCGTGTAGAACGTGAATGGTCCGAAGGGCATCCTGGCTATCCCCGCCGGGATCGATATGAGCTGACGGATCGCCGGGAGCAGGCGGCACACGAACGTCGCGAGGTTCCCGTACCTGTTGAATATCTCGCAGGCGCGGTCGAGGGCCGCAGGCGACAGGAAGAACCACTTGCCGTATCGCCTGAGGAACGGCTTGCCGAGGGACGCCGCCAGGAAATAGTTCACGTATGCGCCAAGGATGGATCCGAGCACGCCTACGGCAACGGCTATCGCAAGGTCCGGGAATGCCGCATGGAGGGACAGCTCGCCTCTCGCCGCGAGGAATCCCGCCGGGATCATCACGATCTCGCTCGGGAACGGGATGAACGAACTCTCGACGGCCATGAACACGAATATGAACACGTATCCCCATGTCGGCGCCATCGCGGCTATCTGGTCAAGGTGTGAGGCGAGCGTTTCCAGCATCTTGTCATTCTCCATTGTGGCACGCAAAGCGCACGTGCCCGGACGTCTTTACGGGCGGGGCGACTTGCGAGCAGATCTCTGTTGCGAAAGGGCAGCGCGGATGGAATGCGCAGCCGCTTGGCCAGGCGTCTGGCGGCGGCACGGTGCCTGGGATGTCCGCAAGCGGGGCGTCCATCGGGGCGTCCAGGGCGGGTACGGCCTTGAGCAAGCCCTGCGTATACGGGTGGTGCGGATGCGCGAGGACGTCCGTCACCGGGCCGGACTCCACGATGACTCCCGCATACATCACGTTCACGAAATCCATGCGTCCGGCCACCAGGCCGAGGTTGTGCGTGATGAGCAGCACGGCCATCCCGGTCTCAGCGGCAAGCGAGTCGATGAGCTCGAGCACCTCGCGCTGGGTCGTGACGTCCAGGGCCGTCGTGGGCTCGTCCGCGACAAGGAGATCCGGCTTCGCCGCCAGAGCCATCGCTATCATCGCCCGCTGGCACTGTCCGCCGGAAAGGTGGCACGGATATGATCCGTAGACGCGCTCGGGATCGTCGAGTCCCGTCCTGCGCAGCAGATCGACGATCTCGGTTTTCGACAGCCCGTTGCGGACTTCCCCTATCTGCCTGCCGATCTTCATCACCGGATTGAGCGACTCCATCGGATTCTGGAAAATGTACGATATGCGCACTTCCGGGTGGTCTTTCCAGAGGGAAAGCGCCGTGAGGGACTTGCCGCAGCCTGATTCGCCGACGATCGCCACGCGCCCGTGCCCGGGCACGGTGAAGCTCACGTCGCGCACCGGCACAGCATCGCCAAACGCGATCCTGAGCCCTTTCACCTCAATCAGCGGCTTCATCAAGTCTGTTTCCCATCGATCCTTGCTTGCGTCCCATGGCCTTCCGTCCGCCAAACAATCCGGTCCGGAAGGTTCAAGGCGGCGTATTATAGCACACCCGAAATCCAATGAACGCAGAAACGCAGAAATGCGTTTGCGCCGCGTAGGCAGGGGACGATGCATTTCGAGGATGCTGCGGAGCGTGTGAAGTCCTGGGCGAAACTCAGGCGACTTGAGTGCGATCAAAATCTGAGGATTGGTGCAATGAAGCGCACGGAGGCACTGTGCCATCGTGGCGCAATGACACATGGCACAGTTTTATCTTTAAGTATGTGCGATTTTGTGTCGTATTTGCGCCGTTGCGCAATTGGCACGTTGAATGCATATTTTGTGGCGAGATAAAAATGAAGCGGTGAAGGCACGGGAAAGCAAGACAGGCTGTGCGAGCCGTTTCGGCAAGGAGAAAAGAATATGGCAAAAGTCTTAGGAATTGATTTGGGAACCACCAACAGCTGTATGGCGGTCATGGAGGGCGGCGAACCGGTCGTGATTCCCAATGCCGAGGGTGCGCGTACCACGCCGTCTATCGTCGCCTTTACGAAGACCGGCGAGGAGCTGGTCGGTCAGGCGGCGAAGCGTCAGGCCGTGACGAACCCGAAGTCCACGATCTACTCGATCAAGCGCTTCATGGGTCGCCGCTACGACGAGATGGCGAGCGAGATCAAGATGGTGCCCTACGAGGTCTGCGCCGCGAAGAACGGCGATGCCGCCGTTAAGGTGGAGGGCCGCGAGTATTCGGCCCAGGAGATATCCGCGAAGATCCTCTCGAAGCTGAAACGCGACGCGGAGGCGTATCTCGGCGAGAAGATCACGCAGGCCGTAATCACGGTGCCGGCGTACTTCAACGACGCGCAGCGTCAGGCGACGAAGGATGCGGGCGCGATCGCCGGCCTTGAGGTGCTGCGCATCGTCAACGAGCCTACCGCCGCGTCGCTCGCGTACGGTCTCGACAAGAAGAAGAACGAGAAGATCGCGGTGTACGACTTCGGTGGCGGCACGTTCGACATTTCCGTGCTCGACATCGGCGATGGCGTGTTCGAGGTGAAGGCCACGAACGGCGATACGCACCTTGGCGGCGACGATCTCGACCAGGCGATCATGCGTTGGCTGATCGACAGCTTCAAGGCGGAGCAGGGCATTGACATCTCTGGCGACATGATGGCCCGCCAGCGCCTTAAAGAGGCCGCCGAGAACGCCAAGTGCGCACTTTCGTCCGCAACCACGTTCGACATCTCGCTTCCGTTCATCACGGCCGACCAGAATGGCCCGAAGCACCTGCAGATGACGCTCACGAGGGCGAAGCTCGAGCAGCTCACCGACGAGCTGGTCGAGCGCACGTCCGGCCCGTGCCGCAAGTGCATGGACGACGCCGGGCTTTCGACGGTCGACGAGGTCGTGCTTGTCGGTGGGCAGACGCGCATGCCTCGCATCCAGGAACAGGCGAAGAAGCTCTTCGGCAAGGAACCCCACAAGGGCGTCAACCCGGATGAGGTCGTTGCCATCGGCGCGGCCATCCAGGGCGCGATCCTCAAGGGCGAGGTCAAGGATGTGCTGTTGCTGGACGTGACTCCGCTCACGCTCGGAATCGAGACGCTCGGCGGCGTGCTTACCCCGCTCATCGAGCGCAACACCACGATCCCCACGAAGAAGTCGCAGGTGTTCTCGACGGCTGCGGACAACCAGCCGGCCGTGACGATCGCGATCTTCCAGGGCGACCGCAAGATGGCCCGCGACAACAAGTCGCTCGGCAACTTCAACCTTGACGGAATCCCGCCGGCGCCCCGCGGCGTCCCGCAGATCGAGGTGACGTTCGACATCGACGCCAACGGCATCCTCAACGTCTCGGCCAAGGATCTCGGCACCAAGAAGGAGCAGAAGATCACGATCACCGCGGCCGGGGGCCTCTCCAAGGAGGAGATCGAGAAGATGCGGAAGGATGCCGAGATGCACGCGGCGGAGGACGAGAAGCGCCACGAGGAGGTCGAGATCAGGAACAAGGCCGATGGGCTCGCGTTCCAGGTCGAGAAGACCCTGAAGGATGCGGGCGACAAGATCGACGCCGGCAAGAAGGCACCGGTCGAGGCCGCGCTCAAGGATCTGCAGGAGGCCCTGAAGAACGCCTCCACGCCAATCGAGACGATCAAGGCGAAGCAGGAGACCCTGATGAAGGCGATGGAGCCGGTCGCGCAGGAGATGTACAGCTCTGCGCAGCAGGCCGGAGCCGCAGCCCCTGGCGCCGGCACTCCGCCTCCTGGCGCGGGCACGCCTCCGCCCGGTGGCGACCAGCCGAGCGGCGACGGCAAGAAGGGCGGCGACGATGTCGTCGATGCGGACTTCACGATGAAGTAAGTAACCGTGTCCGGCTTGGCCTGGCGAAAGGTTGCCAGCCAGGCCGGACGCAAGGGACCATGTAATGCGCACAAGGCAAAACAACTAACTGAAAGGACACACAAGAATGAAAATCAGACCTCTGGGCGACCGTGTGCTGGTCGAGCCCATTGAAGAGAAAGAGCAGACCGTCGGCGGCATCATCATCCCCGATTCGGCGAAGGAGAAGCCCATGCAGGGCAAGGTCGTAGCCGTCGGGAAGAAGACCGACAAGGACGGCAAGGAGATATCCTTCGACGTCAAGGCTGGCGACACCGTCCTCCTGCCGAAATATGGCGGCACGGAAGTCAAGATAGGCGACAAGAAGCTGCAGCTCGTCCGCGAAGAGGACCTGCTCGGCGTCGTCGAAAAGTAAGCAAACGGCTTGTGTTTCTAGAATTTCTAGTATTCCTAGAACTTCTAGAACGGCTAGAACATATAGAAAGGCTTGAAAGAAAATGGCAAAACAGATTAAGTTCGACGCGGATGCGCGTCAGAAGATTCTCGCCGGCGTTGAGAAGCTCAGCGCGGCGGTCACGTCCACGCTCGGCCCTTCCGGCCGCAACGTGATTCTCGACAAGAAGTTCGGCTCGCCGCAGATCACCAAGGATGGCGTGACCGTGGCCAAGGAGATCGAGCTTGCCGATCCCTTCGAGAACATGGGCGCCCAGATGGTGAAGGAAGTCGCCTCGAAGACGAACGACGTCGCGGGCGACGGCACCACCACGGCGACGCTGCTTGCGGAGTCCATCTATCGCGAAGGCCTCAAGAACCTCACGGCCGGCGCGAACGCCACTGCCCTCAAGAGCGGCATCGACAAGGCGACGGCGGCTGTCGTCGACGCGATAGCCAAGCAGTCCAAGAAGGTCAAGAGCGCGGACGAGATCGCCCAGGTCGCCACGCTTTCCGCGAACGGCGAGACCGAGGTCGGCAGCATCATCTCCGAGGCGATGGACAAGGTCGGCAAGGACGGCACGATCACGGTCGAGGAGGCCAAGACCCTCGAGACGACGCTCGATGTCGTCGAGGGAATGCAGTTCGACAAGGGCTATCTCTCGCCGTACTTCGTGACGGACCCCGAGGAGATGGAGTGCGAGCTCGAAAACCCGTACATCCTCCTCTTCGAGAAGAAGATCGCAAATCTGCAGGAACTGCTGCCGGTGCTCCAGGCCGTCGCGAAGAGCGGCCGTCCGCTCATGATCATCGCCGAGGACGTCGAAGGCGAAGCCCTCGCCACACTCGTGGTGAACAAGCTCCGCGGAAGCTTCCAGGTGTGCGCCGTCAAGGCTCCTGGCTTTGGCGATCGCCGCAAGGCGATCCTTCAGGACATCGCGATCCTTACGGGCGGACAGCTCATCTCCGAGGATCTAGGCGTCAAGCTTGAGAACGTCGGCCTCGATATGCTCGGCCGCGCCAAGAAGGTCACGGTCGACAAGGACAACACCACGATCGTCGAAGGTCTCGGCAAGAGTGCGGACATCAAGGCCCGTGTCGACCAGATCAAGAAGCAGATCGAGGAGACGACGAGCGACTATGACCGCGAGAAGCTCCAGGAGCGCCTTGCGAAGCTCTCCGGCGGCGTCGCGATCATCAAGGTCGGCGCGGCCACCGAGGCTGCCATGAAGGAGAAGAAGGATCGCGTCGACGACGCTCTCCACGCGACCCGCGCTGCGGTCGAGGAGGGCATCGTCCCCGGCGGCGGCGTCGCATACCTCCGCTGCCAGAAGGCGATCGACGCACTCAACCTCGAGGGCGACGAGAAGGTCGGCGCGAACATCATCTCCCGCGCGATCGAGGCGCCGCTCCGCAAGCTCGTGACGAACGCCGGCCAGGAGGCCGCGCTTGTAATCGCCAACGTGAAGAAGGCCGCCGGCACGAACGGCTACAACGTGCGCACAGGCGAGTATGCCGACCTGCTGAAGTGCGGCGTGGTGGATCCTGCGAAGGTGACGCGTTGCGCACTGCAGAACGCGGCCTCGATCGCGGGCCTTCTCCTCACGACCGACTGCATGGTCACGGACATCCCCGAGAAGAAGGATTCTTGCGGATGCGGCGGGCATGGCGCCCAGCCGGGCATGGATGGAATGATGTAATTCCACCGATGAGCGCGGCCTGATGGTCGCATGAGCCAAAGCGGGGCGTCCGAATCAATCCGGATGCCCCGCTTGATTCCTTTTGTCCCCTTGAAATGGTTGACTGCCGGGAGGGGTAAGGAGTATACTACGCACCGATTTTTCATTGCGAAAAGTAATGATCGGCAAAGTAAAGTAAGGAACGTAATAAAAGACATGGAAACGAAGGTTCTGCAGTTTGGCGAGGGCAATTTCTTGAGGTGCTTCATCGATTGGATGGTGCAGCGGATGAATGACAGGGCGGGCTTCAATGGGGCGGTGCAGATCATCCAGCCCATCGGAGTGGAGCTGTCCGCACCTTCGCGCATACTGAACGAGCGTGGCGGCAAGTACCACACGTGCCTTCGCGGCCTCGTGAACAACCGTACCGTCGAGGAGATCGAGGAGATCAAGTGCGTGAAGGGGGTCGATGTCTCGCAGAACCTTGAGAAGTACGCAACTGATCCGTCAATCCGGTTCGTGGTGTCCAACACGACCGAGGCCGGCATACAGTACGTGAAGGGCGTGGATACGTTCCCCGCGA
The DNA here is from genome assembly GCA_963626295.1 of Clostridium sp. CAG:138. Taxonomy (GTDB): domain Bacteria; phylum Verrucomicrobiota; class Kiritimatiellia; order RFP12; family UBA1067; genus UBA1731. Next base: position 2,993 of record CAVFWS010000002.1, on the reverse strand, counting down.
AGATTGCCCGCCTCGTCACTGCGCGTTACGCGGCGAAGCTGCCGGGCTTCGTGTTCATCCCCTGCGAACTCATCGAGCATAACGGCGACAAGCTCAAGGCCTGCACCAAGAAGTACATAGAGGATCCCGCGATCCTGAAGTGGCTTGACGACGAGTGCGTGTTCTGCTCCACGCTTGTCGATCGCATCGTCGCGGGCCGTCCAGACCCTGAATCTGCTGAGCGTTACGCAGCCCAGCTTGGGGAGAAGGACGAGGTTCTCGTGTGCGGCGAGCCGTTCCACTTCTTCGTGATCGAGCACCCCGCCGACTTTGACCTTGAGGCGGAACTTCCGCTCAAGGCCGCTGGCATCAACGTTGTGTATACGCAGGACATGCAGCCGTACCGCACGCGTAAGGTGCGCTTCCTCAACGCGGCGCACACCACGCTCGTTTATCTTGGCCTTGAGCGGGGCTTCACGGAGGTCGCGCAGTGCATCGAGGACAAGGAACTGAACCTCTTCCTCCGCAAGGTGATCTTCGACGAGATTTTCCCGACGATCGACCTGCCGAACACGGAGAAGATCGACTACGCCGAGTCCGTCCTTGAGCGCTTCGCCAACCCGTTCGCCCACCACAAGCTTGAGTCCATTGCCCTCAACACGGCGGCAAAGTGGAAGGCCCGCTGCCTCCCGGTTGTGGCGGACTACTACAGGATGTACGGCAAGCTCCCGGAACGCATGATGCTCGGATACGATGCCATTGCCCGCCATTTCGACGCCGCGAAATAAGATTTTTTAGAGAGGATATAGGCAAATGAATGAGGGATTGACGGTAAAGGCGGCGGAAAGCTGCATGTGGGACGCTGCGAGCCTTGGCGAGATAATGCTCAGGCTGGATCCGGGCGACGGGCGCATCCACACCGCGCGAGAATTCAGGGTTTGGGAAGGTGGCGGCGAATACAACGTCGTTCGCGGCCTTCGCCGCTGCTTCGGGCTCAAGACGACGGCGGTGACCGCATTTGCGGACAATCCTGTCGGGCGTCTCGTCGAGGACTTCATGCTTCAGGGCGGAGTCGATACGAGCCACATCTCGTGGGCCAAGTTCGACGGCATCGGGCGCGAGGTGCGCAACGGGCTCAACTTCGTGGAGCGCGGATTCGGATGCCGTGGTGCGCGTTCCTGCGCCGACCGCGGCCTTACGGCGGTGAGCCAGCTGAAGCCTGGGATGATCGACTGGGAGACGCTGTTCGGCAAGGAGGGTGTGCGCTGGTTTCATACGGGCGGCATCTTCGCCGCGCTTTCCGAGACTACGGCGGACGTGTGCATCGAGGCCCTGAAGGCGGCCAAGAAGCATGGCACGGTCACTTCGTATGACCTCAACTACCGCGCGAGCCTCTGGAAGTCGATCGGCGGGCAGACGAAGGCCCAGGAGGTCAATCGCGAGATCGCGAAGTATGTGGACGTTATGATCGGCAACGAGGAGGACTTCACGGCGGCGCTCGGCATCGAGGTCGAGGGCGTGGACAAGAACATGACCACGCTGCCCATCGAGGGCTTCCGCAAGATGATCGACAAGGCCGTGGCCCAATACCCGAACTTCAAGGCGGTCGCGACGACGCTCCGCTCCGTGAAGTCCGCGACGGTAAACGACTGGTCGGCGATCTGCTGGTACAGGGGAGAACTGCACCAGTCCATCCAGCGTCCCGCGCTCGAAATCTACGACCGCGTCGGCGGCGGCGATTCGTTCGCGTCCGGCCTCATCTACGGCTTCATGACGTTCGACGACGCCGAAAAGGCGGTCAACTATGGTGCGGCGCACGGTGCGCTCGCCATGACTACGCCCGGCGACACCTCGATGGCGACCAAGTCCGACGTGGAGAAGCTTGTCGGCGGCGGAAGCGCACGAGTGGACCGCTGAGCCGAAATGTCCGTGAGGGACGTGAGACAGCCTATTTGCGCGTGAGCGCGAATATCCTCTTCAGTCCCTTCCGGGCGAGGGCAAGCATCGACTCAAGATGTTCGTCGGTGAAGGGGTTGTGCTCTGCGGTTCCCTGCAGTTCGACGAACCTGCCGTCATCCGTCATGACCACGTTCAGGTCAACTTCGGCGGTTGAGTCGTGCGCATAGTCGAGATCGAGGGTTGGCTTTCCGTTGCATACGCCAACTGATACGGCGGCGACGCGGTGCGTTATCGGGCTTTTGGTCAATGTGCCATTCGCCAGGAGCTTCGCAATGGCATCCTCAAGCGCCAGCATGCCGCCGGTTATCGATGCGCACCTTGTGCCGCCATCCGCCTGCAGGACATCGCAATCTATGGTGATCTGCCTTTCGCCAAGGGCCTCAAGGTCGACGGCGGCCCGCAATGCCCTGCCGACGAGGCGCTGGATCTCGGTTGATCGCGCATCCATCTTCAGTTTCTTGATGTCGCGATCCTTGCGGTCGGGCGTGCATGACGGCAGCATGGAGTATTCCGCAGTCACCCAGCCCTTGCCGGAGTCCTTCAGGAATGGCGGCACCTTGTCGCTTACGCTCGCGGTGCACAGCACCCACGTGTCGCCCCATTTTATGAGGACGCTTCCCGCCGCATACTTCGTGAAGTTGCGGACGATTTCTATCTTCCTGAGTTCATTCGCCTTTTTCATGCGTATGATTATACCACAAGGGGCAATTGCAAAGCCCTGGCAAGCAATGTAGATGGCAGTGGGTAGATGGTAGTGGGTAGATGGCAGGTTTTAGGCATTTACGATTTTTCGATTTACGATTGCATTTGGTGGACGGCGACGTCGTTCGTGCGCCGCCCGTTTGGATAGTATCTTCCACCACCCCTTCGGCGATATGGTATAATACGCGGCATGGAAATGAGAAGAGAGGATCGTACGAGCGAAATCGTCCGCCAAGTGACGGCGGACGATACCCCTATGGGGTATAGGGGGGTAAGGCCTAGTCGCGCGTCTGCGCTTGCGCCGCTCGTCGGCGAATTCCTCCGCTACGCCGTCGTCGGCGGCCTCGCCTTCC
>CAVFWS010000001.1:54033-58237 GCA_963626295.1 Clostridium sp. CAG:138 | reverse complement strand
CGAAGTCGATCGGGTTCACCTTGTGCGGCATCGTGGACGAGCCGATCTCGCCCTTTACCGTCCGCTGCCTGAAATACCCCATCGACACATACATCCACACGTCGCGGTCGAAGTCGAGAAGCACGGAGTTCCAGCGGCATATCGCGTCGAAGAGCTCGGCTATGCCGTCGTGCGACTCGATCTGCGTGGTAAGGCGGTTCTGGCGAAGGCCAAGCGACTCTATCACGCTTCGCGACAGACGTTCCCAATCGACATTCGGGTAAGCCGAAAGATGCGCGTTGAAATTGCCGACGGCGCCATTCATCTTCGCCGGCATCACGAGCCTGTCGATCTCGCCGGCCTGACGCCTGAGCCTGGCCGCGACCACCGCCAATTCCTTGCCGACGGTAGTCGGCGATGCGGGCTGCCCGTGCGTGTGCGCCAGCATCGACGCCGATGCATACGATTTCGCCATATCGCAAAGCCTCGTCCAAAGGGCATCCATCTCCGCCCGAAGCACACGCTTGCCGTCGCGGAGCATGAGCGCATGGCTCATGTTGTTGATGTCCTCGGAAGTACACGCGAAATGGATGAACTCCGACCTCTTCTCCAGCGGAGTCCCCTTCACCTTTTCCTTGAGGAAATACTCGACGGCCTTCACGTCATGGTTTGTGGTCTTCTCTATCTCCTTCACGCGGCGGGCATCCGCGACGGAGAAATCGGCGGCGATCGCGCGCAAGGCCTTCCTTTCGCCGGCGGAAAGCGCCTTGCATTCGCGTATGGCCTTCGAGTCGCACAACGCCTCAAGCCATGCGCATTCAACGAGCACCCGCCTCTTCACAAGGCCGTATTCCGAGAATATCCCGCGGAGTTCCGAGCACTTTCCCGAATACCTTCCGTCGATCGGGGATATTGCCGTAAGCGAATCAAGTTCCATATCGCACATGCCTTTCATTTCAGCGGCTCATCTTCCACGCCTCGGCGAGGGTGTAGTACTTCACAAGCAGGTTCCTGCGCTCCATTTCGGGCATTGAGCCCTGCCTGAGCCATTCGAGGAACTGCTTCATGACCTGCGAGAAGTGTGCCTCGTGGCCGATGTCGTAGACCTTCGGGACATCGATCTTCCACTCCGCCCCTTCCTCTTCCCCGGCCGCCGGCACGGCCTTCACGCCGGGATATGCCTTGCCGATCTCCGCGAGCGCATTGTCAAGCGCGACGCCCGTCTTGGCGCGGTCTGCGCCCGGGCGGAGCTTGACGTACAGCACAGGCTTGAATCCCTGCCTGGCTCCCTGCCGGATCACGAGTTCCGCGTTCGATCCGCGCATCAGCGAATAGTGCGTATCGCCGCCGCCGGCGGGCGGCATGAAGTGCCATTCCACGGCGACCTTCGCGTGCACCCCCCTGAGCGCATACGTGAACTCCCCGTTGGCCTTGCACTGAAGCACGTTGTCCCTGTCGACAGAACCCTTCAGGTACGCCGGCCACCCCTTGAGGCCGGTGGACTTCTCGTAGTCCGCGGCGGTTATCGGCGTCGCCCAGGTGCGGGCGGCAAGCATCTTCACGTCCGAGCGCTTCAGCGTCACGCCGGGGAACAGCTCCCACTGGACGAGATCCGTGAGATGCGTAGTGACATCCACTATCGCCTCGCCCTGCTGCTTCGTGTCGTAGTACCAGGCCGGGCGGCGAAGCGGCTTGCCGTTGACCAGCTTGCAGAAATGGTGCACAGATATCTTGGTGACGGCAGGATCGCCGACAGTCCCCTTCTCCTGCTCGCCATAGACGTCGCCGCGAAGGGAAAGCTCCTTCTGGAGGATCGTCGTGATCTCGTGCCGCTCCGTCATTATGTCCGCAAACAGCCGCCCCTTGTCCTTTGCCACGGCGGCCGCTTCGCAGAGCTTCATGTAGTCTTCGGCCGTAATCGCCATCGGCTTGTCCGAAAGCACGTTGAAGCCGGCCTCCGCCGCGGCAAGGTAGTAGTCGGGCTTAACGTTGTTGCGCCCCGCGAGCACCACCACGTCCGAAGCGTTCCGCGCCTGGCCTCGCTTCTCCGCATCGGCGACAAACCTCTCAAGGAAGTCCGCTCCGGTGTAGACGCTCTCTTTCCAGGACGTCGGGCTGTCCTTGCGCGAATTGAACTGGTCTATCAGGGCGAGATGGCTCTTCAGCTCGTCCCCCTCCGGCGCGTACACCACGGCCTCCGGCGAAACCCCCTCATACGTCCTGTTCTGAACAAGCGCGGCATGGAAATGCCCCGGATCTATCGTAAAGAACTGCACCGCCGCCATCATGATGTTAAGCATTATCGCTCCTTTTCTGTTTGTTTGGACTATCGCCACCTGCGGTGGCTCCACAAGTACTGTTCGGGATATTCCCTGATCGCCTCGCCAAGACGGTCGTTGAGCAGCTGGGTGAACCCCTCCCTGCCCATCCCGTCCGAATATCGCAGTGGCGCACCGCCGACGAGGCGATAGCGGTACGGCGCGATGCGCACAAACGACCCGACAACCACGGGATAGCCGTAGCGCATCGCAAGCCGCGTTGCCGTGGTGAACGTCCTGGCGGGCCTTCCGAGAAAGCTCGCGCTTATTCCGCGAGCCGTATGCTGATCCATGAGGATCGTCATCGCCGCGCACTCGTCCACCCACCGCTTCAGCACGGCTGGCGTAAAGCCGTGGTTCTTGTCTATTATCGTCACCGGACCCCTGAAATGGTGGTTCCTCATCCATCCGGCCACGAGCCGATTGTTCATGACTCTGGCGATCGCGATCATCGGCCGCGCGAACGACAGGAGGTTCGTCGCGGCCTCCCAAACGCCATGGTGCGCCGAGACCAGGAGTATCGGCGTGTCAGGCTCGTCCAGCAGCGTCCTCGCCGCCTCGGGATCGCAGGCGGTGACGTCGAGGTGGTCGCGCCAATTCTCCCGCGTGACCACGTGCGGCACGCGAAGCGCCTCGCAGACGTGCCCGGCGAGATGCCCCCACGCAACGCGGGCGATGCGGTCCGCCTCGCGCGGGTCATCGGTTATGCCGGCCTTGAGGATGTTCTCCACGGCAATCCGCCTGCGCTTCCTGAAAAGCGGATAGAGGGGACGCGCAAACGCGCTCCCAAACCCATATGCATGACGGTCGATCCAGTTCACGTTGAAAGAGATTCCGCAGGCGCGCCGCACCGGCAGGTCATCTGCCGGACAGCACGCCCGTCAAGCCTGAGACGTACGCGAATTCAAGCTTGGGCATCACCACCGGCTGCCACTTGATCGCGGGCGGCGCGTCCGGCGGGACAAACTGCACCGACTTCTCCATGGCCGTAATGACGGCGACGGACCGCAGACCCTCCTCTGCGGTCATCCCCAGCACGCCGGAGGACTTCGCGCGGGCCTTCCTGCCGGACTTGCCGACAAGGGACCCGGCGAAATCGGCATACACCCGCGCAAGCGCCTCCACATATGCGGCATTCGCGCCATACGGCACCTCCGCGAACCCTGAATCTCCGGACGGCGTGGAGTCCTTGAGTTCCTTGCGCTTCCCGTCGTTTCCGACTATGGCGAGAACGCCGGGCTCGCACTGCCTCCAGACCATCGCGCCCTTGTCGCCGGTCATCTCGAACGTAAGGCCCTCGTTATGCCCCGTCGCGATCTGCGACATGATGAAGGTTCCGTCCACCCCCTGCCTCGTGCGCACCAGCACGGTCGCGTCATCGGGTATCAGGCGCCCAGGCACACATGCGCGGGCCCCGACGCAAACGTCGGATATCTCGAACCCGGTCAGCCACTCGAGCACGAACTGGCAGTGGGAGCCGCAGTCGTTCAGCACGCCGCCCACGCCGTTGCGCTTGCCGTCGACGCGCCACAGCGCGTGTGTATTGCCCTGGTTCTCGACGCGCCGAGCCATCCATCCGGACTGCATCGACACGTGGAACCTCCGTATCGTGCCGATGGCGCCGTCCTTCAGCAATTCCCTCGCCTTCGCAAGCTGCGGATACGCGGGATACACCATGGCGATCCTGTACGGAACCTTTGTGGCCCTCTGCTTGCGCACAAGGTTCGCCGCCTCGTCGAGATTGGACGTGAACGGCTTTTCGCCAAGGATCGGTATGCCGCAATCCATCGCCGTCATCGCCACGGGGTAGTGCATCGTGTTTGGCAGAATTGCCGAGGCGAACAAGATCCTGTCGCTGCCCTTGCGCGTCTTCTGGCGGCGAAGGAAATCGCGGTATGACGGGAAAA
>CAVFWS010000001.1:6300-53850 GCA_963626295.1 Clostridium sp. CAG:138 | reverse complement strand
CCTGCCTTGACGTGCCGAAAGACCCACCGACTATCTTCAGATTCCCGACTTTCCCAATGGCCTCCCGGTGGATGCCTCCCATGAACGATTTCATGCCTCCGCCGATCATGCCTATCTTCAAACATCTGTCATCTGCCATACAAAACAAAACTCCTTAATTCATTAGGGCGTAGTTTAGCAAATTACACCTCAAAAATCAAGGAATATCGCACGGCGGGCGCAACGCCGGGCGCAACGCCGCCGAAACTCGCCGGTGCGGTCACATCCTCGACACGATCCATGCCGGGACGTCTTCGCACAGGATCGCATCGCGCTGGAGTTCGCCAAGCCTAACAGGCTCGCGCTCGGCCCCCACGACCGGCATCACCGCCAGATGCCCATCCAGCCGCCTGCACACGAACCCGAACTTCGCGATGGGGCTGTTCGCGCACGAGTTCGGGCATCCGCTCACGCGGATGTCGTCGAGCACCGTCTTCGCGACCGCAATCCGCTCCGGCGTATCGGCCGGGAGATATCGGTCAAACGCCGTGGCGATCGCATCTCCGAACTTCGGGGAATCGTTCGCCCCGCTTTTGCAGATGCCGTTGCCAACGCACGTCAGCACGTGCCCGCAGAAGCTCCTTACGGTATAGTCCACATCGCCGAGTTCCGTCACGAGCAGACGGTGAAGCGCCTTGAGCTGGGTCTCCGGAACGTTCTGGACGCAGATGTCCTCGGACGGCAGAAGCTGCACCTTTGCGACGCCATTGGACGCCAGCGCATCGCACAGCCTGTTGACCTGGGATGCCGTCATGTTGCCGTACGGCACGAACAGGCGCACCGCGAAGTGTCCGTCCCTAAGCGGAGTCGCGGCAAGCTGCCGCCACTGTCCGAACCCTTCCGCAGCCTCGGCATCTTCTCCGAAATTCGTCGCGGGCCATTCCTCGTCGCGCAATGCCCCCGCAGCCCCTTCGCCATCCGCGGACAGCGAAGGCGCATCCTTCTCCCGCCCGAAGAATTCCATGACTGCCGCCGCGAAGCGTTCGTCCCCCATATCCTCGCGAAGGAACCGGATCCTGGCGTGAGCCCTGTTGGTGCGGCATCCGCGCTCGCTGAACAGACGGGTGAGCGCAAAGGCGAGCCGGCAGCAGTCCTCCGCCGGCAGCGCGTCGAACAGCCTGAAGCCCGCACGAGGCCTGAAGCCGATGCCGCCCCCGACCCACGTCTCGAATGCGCGGCGCCCGTTCACCATCCGCGCAACGAACCCAAGATCCTGTACGGCGGCAAGCTGACGATCCGCCGGACGATCCACAAAGCCGATCTTTATCTTGCGGGGCAGTCCGTACGCGACATCGAATCCGTAGAATGCCGACGAGAGGGCCCTGACGTACGGGATGACGTCAAACACGGTATCCTCATGCAGACCCGAACCCGGATTGACCTGCACGTTGCGGAACGTATCCCCTCCGCCGCCGCGAAACGCGAATCCGGCATCCTCGCAAGCCTCAAGCGCCTGTGGCACGTCCGCCGCCCTCACTCCGTGCAGCTGCACGTCAAGGCGTGTCGTAAGGTGGCAGAACGGGGCTCCGAACCTGACGAGCAGCGCGGCCACCGCGCGGAAGTCCCCGACCGTCATTACCCCGGCCGGACGGCGAATGCGCATCATGGCGGCGCCATCACGCTGCTGGTAGATTCCGAAGCCGGCCGAAACCCCCTTCAATGCGGCGGCATCCATGTTCCCCGCCGCATAATCCCTCCATGCGGCAACCAGACTCTCCTGGAAAGGCTTCATCAGTTCTTGAACGAATGTATCGGAGCCGGTATCCGGCCCTTGCGTGAAATGAACCGCTCGCATGAGAATCGGTTTACGGGCATGATTGGCGCGTGGCCGAGCAAGCCTCCGAACTCCACCGAGTCCCCCACCTTCTTCCCTGCGACAGGTATTATGCGCACGGCCGTAGTCTTCTGGTTGACCATGCCGATGGCGGCCTCGTCCGCAATTATCCCCGCGATGGTGGCGGCAGACGTGTCGCCGGGCACCGCTATCATGTCCAACCCTACGGAGCAAACGCACGTCATCGCCTCAAGCTTCTCGATCGTGAGGGCCCCGGCCTCGACGGCGTCGATCATCCCCTGGTCCTCGGATACCGGTATGAACGCGCCTGAAAGCCCGCCGACATACGAGCTCGCCATCACGCCGCCCTTCTTCACCTGGTCGTTGAGGAGGGCAAGCGCGGCCGTGGTGCCCGGGGCTCCGGGATGCTCAAGGCCGATCTCCTTCAGGATGTCCGCGACGGAGTCTCCGACCGCAGGCGTTGGGGCGAGCGACAGGTCTATGATGCCGAACGGCACGCCGAGCCTGCGGCTCGCCTCCTGCGCCACGAGCTGACCAACGCGGGTGATCTTGAACGCGGTGCGCTTGACCGTCTCGCAAAGGGTCTCGAAGTCCGAGCCGCGTATCTGGGACAGCGCGTGCTTCACCACCCCGGGGCCGCTAACGCCCACGTTGATTATCGCCTCGGCCTCCGTCACCCCGTGGAACGCGCCGGCCATGAACGGGTTGTCGTCCGGGGCGTTGCACAGCACCACAAGCTTGGCGCAGCCGAGCGAGTCGCGGTCCCCCGTGCGCTCCGCGGTGTGCTTCACCGTCTCGCCCATTAGGCGCACCGCATCCATGTCCAGGCCGGTCTTGGTGGAGCCTACGTTCACGCTTGAGCATATGCGTCCGGTCACGGCCAGGGCCTCCGGTATGGAACGGATCAGCAGCTCGTCGGATTTCGTCATCCCCTTGGACACGACCGCCGAATAGCCGCCAAGGAAGTTCACGCCAAGCTCGGCCGCCGCGCGGTCAAGCGTACGCGCTATCGACACATAGTCGTCCGGCGTCCTGCAGCAGGATGCGCCGACAAGCGCGATCGGCGTGATTGACACGCGCTTGTTCACTATCGGGACCCCGAACTCGCGGCCGATGTCGTCACCGGTCCGGACGAGCCTCCCCGCATGGCGGAGAAGCTTGTCGTATATCTTGCCGCACGTGGAGTCCAGCGCGGAATCGGCGCAATCGAGCAGGGATATCCCCATCGTGATCGTGCGCACATCCAGGTTCTCGTCCTGGATCATCTTGTTCGTCTCTAGAACCTCACTGATCGAAATCATGCCTCACCCCTTAAAGAACGCCCGTCAGGCCTGTATCGCCATCTTGAGCCTGTCCGCGACCAGATGCGGGTCGCATTCGTCCAGACGCTTCAGGACGCACGCCCAGCGATAGGCCCCGGAGCCGGCCTGGTCGTACGGGCGGCCGGCAAAGAGGTCGTCGAACGAGGCACGCCTGTCGCGATACACCTGCTGGACTTCCGAAAGCCTGCGCTCGAACGCCGAGACGTACTCCCTGGCGAACTCCCGGAAGTCCGTCACATGCTTCTCGCGACGAAGAACAACGTTCGCGTACGGCCCGACGCAATCCTCGAGCGGCGTCCTGTAGTCGACGAAGCTTCCGGCATGATCCGTCACGACAAGCCGGATGGGGAGCCCCTTGGGGCTGATCTGCACCACCTCGTAGTTCTTGTCGAAAAGCGGCTCGTTGGTTTCGGTGGCCCTGCGGCCCACAACGAGGTCAAGCGCCGCAGCCTCGCCCATGAGCTCGGCGAACTTCTGGGCGAACGCCGGATTGTGGAAGCGCTCCACGGGTATCTTGTCCGAGGCGACTCCCTGCACGTACTGGCGCACGTAGTAGTACGCCCGCACCGTGGTCCCGAAGTACTGGTTCTTGCCGGTGTACTTCTCCGTGAACTGGCCGAATCCGACGTGGCGCGGAAGGCTCATCCCGAGCTGGCGGCACGCCAGCCGCCTGTCCATGATGTAGTCGGAGTAGTCGTTGGCCTCGAGTATCGAGGTGAGGAGATCCTTGCCCTCGTCAAGGTGCTCGGCGATGCCCCACTTCTGGAAGCGTATTATGAATACGCGGGAGATCGGCTCGCCGACCTCCTTGTACTGCACGATGTACACGTTGCCGCGACGCATCCCCTCTACCGGCTTGCGGGCGAGCGAGTGCGCTATGCGGCCCACGTTCACGTAGTCTATGCTGCCGAACAGGCGCATGAGGTTGAAGATTATCGACCGCACCCGCAGGTCGCATATGTCGGCGAGTTCCGGGTCCCTCGTGCGCTGGTACTCGTCGTAGAGGGGGTCGAATATGAGCTGTCCCCTCGTGACCCTCCCGCCCGGAAGCCACTCTATCTGGCGGTAGAACTCCGGGCTTATCCCCTGTATGAGCTCCCTGTCGCCCACCTCGGTCTCGTTCGCCTTGCGCGAAAGCACCTCACCCATCTCGGCCCGCCATACGAGGTTCGCGTTGGGATCCTCGTCGCGAAGCTCCGGGGGGAGGGCTATGCGCCACTCCATCTCGACCTTTCGGGCGACGATGCGCAGCTGCTCGTCGCTCAGCTCAGGAGGCCTGATGTCGCGGAGATGGTTGCGGACGTCCGGCCCGAGCGTTGGCGGAAAGATGTCGATGTCGGGGGATCCGAGCCTGTTGCGCGAGTTGAGCCCGCCAACGACCTCCTCCATCTGCGCCCTGAACTGCGCGTCGGGCATCGCGCACACCTCCGAATACGCCCCGACCGTCAGGTACCGCGTGCCGGTGTTGCCGTTGTAGTGGTACAGGGCGGCGAGCCTGATCGCCGTGCGTCCCCGCTCTATCTGCTTGTCCGTCTCTGCGCGGGTGCGCGCGTCCCGCGCAATGCGCCAGTTCTCCCCCCGCGCGCGGAGCGCGTCGCGTACGCGACGCGCGTGGGTGTTGAGGAACCGGATCTTCCGCTTGGAGACGATCTTCTGCAGTTCCTCGTCGGCCCACAGCGCGAGATCCATGCGCTCCGGGTCGGGACGGATCAGGACCACGTCGTCGAGGAACAGCAGGTCGACCGAATGCGCCACCAGCGCCGCCGTCTCCGCCTCGGTGAGCGGCAGAAGGCCCTCCCCCTCGCGCTCCCGGTTTACTTCGTCTATCCATGCCTGGCGCTGCATGGCGTGGATGCCGCTCTGGGTGATGAGCCCAGGGTATCCCTCCAGGAATATCGTGCCTACGCGCGACTTGAGCCGTCCGCCGGCATCCTTTGCAAATATCGGATCTCCAAGTATCTTCATACGCCTTCCCCCTGTCTGTCTGCCGCCATGCGTCCGGCGGCGATGGTTCGTCTACCGGACGCGAGCCCCATGCCGCTTCCTGGCGCTTTCAAGCGTGTTCCACAGAAGCATGGTTATCGTCATCGGGCCGACGCCGCCCGGAACCGGAGTGATGGCCGAAGCCACTTCCGCGCAGGATCCGAAATCGGCGTCGCCGCAAAGCCTGTACCCCTTGGGCCTCGTGGCGTCGGCGACGCGGTTAACGCCCACGTCTATCACTACGGCCCCCTCCTTAAGCATATCTCCGGTTAGCGTGTTCGGGCGACCTGCCGCCACCACCACCACGTCCGCCGTACGCGTGAATGCGGCGATGTCCACGGTCCCGGTGTGGCACAGCGTGACCGTGGCGTTTACGCTTTTGCGCGAAAGCAGCGCGGCCACCGGCTTGCCGACTATGTTGGACCGGCCTATGACGACGGCGTGTTTCCCCGCGAGATCCATCCCCGCAGCCTCTATGAGCCTGATTATCCCATGCGGCGTACAGGGCAGGAAGCAGTCCTCCCCTATCAGCATCTTTCCGACGTTGACGGGGGTGAAGCCGTCCACATCCTTTTCCGGTGCGATCGCATATGTCACGCGCCTCTCGCTGAAGCCCTTCGGCAACGGCAGCTGGACGAGTATCCCGTGAATCGCGGGGTCTGCGTTCAGCCGCCCTATCTCGGCTATCAGCTCATCCTCGGAAATCGATTCCGGCAGGCGTATCTCGCGCGAAAGCATCCCGGCCTCGCGGCACGCCCTCTCCTTTGCCGTCACGTAGGACACGCTCGCGGGGTTGTCGCCGACAAGTATCACCGCCAAGCCCGGCGTGACGCCGCTCTCCGCCTTCAGCGAAGCCACCCCACGCGCGATCTCGGCGCGAATGTCCTCCGCCAACCTCTTTCCGTCTATGATCTTTGCTCTCATTTCTCCCTCACAGATATCCCTGCCGGGCCTCGCGATCGGGACGCGGGCCACCCCACGTGCCTGCGCATCCGGTTCTGCGAACAAAACGAACGCCCGCTATTATACCATATGTGCGCAGGGAAGAAGTGCGCGCGTCAGTCCCCAATCCGTCCTCCGCGCCTACGCCAGCGCGCGCACCCTGTCTATCTGGCGCACTCCAAGAAGCGTCATCACAAGGCGATCGACGCCGAGCGCGACGCCGGCGGCAGATCCGATGTTGCCGAGTTCCGACAGGAAATCCTCGTCTATGGGATAGTCGGACTCGCCAAGCGCCCTTCGCTCATCCCTTGCCGCGACGAAACGCCGCCGCTGCTCATCCGGGTCGCACAGCTCCGAGAAGCAGTTTGCGAGCTCCATGCCGTCGACGTACAGCTCCCAGCGTTCCGCGGCATCCCCGCGCAACCGCGCAAGGCTCGCCGCCCGTGGCGGATAGTCCATCAGGAATACCGCGCCCTCGCGCTTCAGCGCAGGCTCTATCTTCGCGGACATGTCGAGGTCGAAGCGGTCCCGATCCCACTCCGTCCACGGATCCCATCCCGCCCACATGAGGTACGCATCGCGCACCCTGATGCGCCTGAACGAGCATTCGGACGCATCGCCGCCCACGACCGCCGTCAGCCTCCTGAACAGCGACTCGCAGTCCTCGAGTATCGCAAGGTAATCGGCGTGCCTGCGGTACCATTCGATCATGGTGAATTCAGGACTATGCCGCGTCCCCCGCTCGCCCTCGCGGAAACAAGGGCCGATCTGGTATATCCGCTCCATCCCTGCGGCAAGGAGCTTCTTCATCTGAAGCTCCGGGGATGCGCGCAGATAGGACACGGGATTGCCGCATTCCGGAGAAGCCACCGCCGGACAGTCTATGTGCGGCTCGGGGGCCGGCGCCGCGATCCGCACCGGGGTCTCCACCTCGACAAACCCCAGCCCATCGAAGAACGCCCGCATCGCGGACACGATCGCGGCGCGGCGACTCAGGCACTCGACCTCAAACTCACCGTACATGCGACATCTCAAGAGTAGCGCACAAGATGCCGTTCGAGGACCTTTGCAAGCCTCGCCTCAAGCCAAGGCTTCACTTTCCAGTAGTCGCGCAGATTCAGGTACTCCGCGACAACGCCGGACTGACCCGGCTTGACGCCATATTCGCATTTCAGGAGTATGTTGCGGGCAGTGGCGTCCGGCGACACGAATTCCACTACCTGCGCGCGGAAGCCCAATATGCGCATTATCATGGCACGGAACGAATCGGTGAGGATGTCGCAAAGCCGTTCGCGGAGGATGTTCTGACGAAGCAGCCCCGCGAAATCGGAGTGGGCGGCATTTGCGCCGATCGTCCTCTGCAGCTCATGCTGGCAGCACGGCGCGCTCAATACGTAGCGGGCCTTCCACTCGACCCCACGCGCCATCGCCTCGTCCGTGGCGGTGTCGCACGCATGGAGGGACACCACGAGGTCCACGTGATCCAGTCCGCCCGGCATGGCCGCGCCATCCGGCAACGCCGTCAGGTCGCTTTCGACGAACTCCACCGCATTCGAGACGTCAAGGCGTTCGGCCATCGCCTTCGCGGCCTCAATGACGTCCGCCCTCCTGTCTATCCCGACGACGCGCACGTTCCCGAAGCCTCGCGCGAGCGTGAGGTAGAACCACAGCGAGATCGTCAGGTACGCCTTCCCGCAGCCGCAGTCCACAACGGTGAACGCCTTGCCGGGCTCTTCAACGACCGTCTCGCCGACTATGCGCAGGAACTCGTTGACCTGATCGTACTTTCCGCGCATCGAGGCCCTTATGCGGCCCTCTCCGTCTGCAATGCCTATCGCCCTCAGCAGCGCGGACGAATCGAATGAGGTCAGGGGCTGCCTCTTTACGCGGTCATGCGGCCTTACCGTGGCGTCACGGCTCATCTTCGCCGACCTTGAGGCGAGGGCGTGTCCCTTGCGGGTCACGCGCACGTGCAGATCCCCGTCGGCGGTGATGAGATGCAGGTCGCGGGCGCCTTTCTGCGAGATGATCTCCTCGAGGCCATCAGCCGCCCCCTTGGCGTCAAAGTTCCTTACCCTTACCTGGCCCTCGTCGGTCATTTCCGCCTGGAACTTCCTCACGCCGCCGATCTCGACGGGCCTCATCGCGATCTTGAAGAACTTTCCGTTGCGCCTTACCGTCTGCACGATCTTGATGAACCCGTCACCCATCACGCGGGTGCGGATCTCGTCCTGCAGTTCCCTTGCCAGCTCGAAGCGTTCCATCTGTAGCCTTCGCCTCAGATGCGGAACATCTTCTCGTAGCGCGGCATGGGCGCAAGTATCCCGCCCGATTTCGCGTAGTAGTCGGAATCGCACTCGAATACGCCGCGCTCGGTGCGCGTCCAGTGCGCGTCCGGGTACGCGAGGTCCTTTCGCATGGCCTCCCAGTTGCGGAAGTTCTGGTGCCCGTTCGTCTCGACAAGCCCGAGACCGCCAATCCCCGGGAACGCCGGCAGACGCGCCGCGACCGACTTGTTCCACTCGACGAGGACCGGTGCGACCGTAAGGTCGGCACAGAAGCAGGGAATGCCCTTGTCGCACGCGGCCTGGGCGATCTTCATGGACATCGACATGGTCTTCGCTATCGGCTTCAGCGCCATCGCCCTGTATCCCATGTCGATCCGCTCAAGCGCATCCCTTACGGTATGCGCTGACTCGTCGGCGGCAAGGCGCAGGGGGATGTCGTTCACGTCGATGTCCGCATACTCGTCGAACGGCTCCTCAATTATCGCGACCTGCCCGTACGCGCCGATCCTCTTCAGGTGATCCACGAACCTGAAAAGCGTCTCCTTCTTGGCGTAGCGCCCGTTGGCGTCGAAATAGTACGGGAGCCTGCCCGTCTTCGTGTAAGGCGTACGGCAATCCTTCAGGACTGCGTGTATCTGCGACACGCGGGCCATGTCCTTCGCGAGCATCTCCTCCTGCGTGCCGGGCTGACCGATCTTGATCTTCATGAAGAAGTACCCGGAATCCACGGCGGACTTGATCTCGGCCGGCGGCACCTTGTACGAGAACAGGGGGATGGAGGCGCATTTCGAATGGTGCGCCGAGAGAGCCGGCCTGTACGCATCCGGGATCATCTCGTCGAAGGACGTCAGGCCGTTCTCCCTGGCGAACAGCACCCATATGGCGTTGTCCACGGATACGAGCGCATTGAGCGCGAACGTCGCCCTCAGTTTCGGGTTGGACGTTATGCGCTTGCCGTATTCCCACACCTGCGGCCACAGCCAGTCGTTGAGCTCCACCGGCGAGACGAACGAACGCCCCTCGAGCAGCTTCAGCGCATGCTGGGTCATCGCGAACATCATCGCGTTGCCGCCCGCCTCGGAGTTGGACGAAAACACGCTCGCGTCGCTCCACAGGCAGCTCTGGGTGCCGAGGCCGATGCCGAACCTGCCGGAGGACGACCTCACGCACGACGCCACGACCCACCCTTCGGTGAGATATCCGCCCTTGAAGCCAAACGGACGCACCATCGGCTCGCGCTCGAACAGGCAATCCGTCGTGGAGATCGTGATCGCCTTGAACGGGCGGCCGCCCGCCGCTCCCGCAGGACGCCCCTGCGCCGAAGCGTATCCGGCGCCGGCCGCCATTGCGGCCATGGCACCCATCGCCACGAAGTCCCTGCGGCTGCAGCCGCCAGCCGCCTTCCCGCGACAAGCGGAATCACGTGATGCGTTTTCCATGCCAGTCACTCCCGTAATCATCCTATGATCGATGCGTGGTAGCTCTGCAGCGAGCGCACCTCGCCCTTGCCCTCGCGGGCGGCCTTGATGCCTTCCGACGCGGCAAGCGCGGCGGCGATCGTCGTGAGGTACGGGATGCGGTACTTGATCGCCGCCCGACGGATCGAGTTGTCGTCCGCGCGGGAATCCCGCCTGTTGGATGGCGTGTTCAGGATGAGGGCGATCTCCCGGTTCTTTATCATGTCGAGCACATCGGGACGGCCCTGGCCGATCTTCGCGACCACATTCGCCGGAACGCCCTTCTCCCGCAGGAATCTGACGGTTCCCTCCGTGCCCACGATCTCGAAGCCGAGGTCCGCGAAATTCTTGGCCGCCACGGCGGCATCGTCCGGCTTCTCGGATAGCGACACCAGCAGCTTGCCGGAAAGGATCGGAAGAGGGGCTCCTGCCGCCTCCTGCGACTTGTAGTAGGCAAGGCCGAACGTCTCCGCGAGGCCGAGCACTTCGCCGGTCGAGCGCATTTCCGGGCCAAGCACGGGATCCACCTCCGGGAACTTCTCGAACGGCAATACCGCCTCCTTCACGCCGTAGTACGGGATCGTCCTGTGCCTGTCCAGTCCGAGCGATCCCACGGACTCGCCGAGCATCAGCCTCGTGGCGATGCGGGCCATCTGCGTACCCGCCACCTTCGACACGAGCGGCACGGTGCGCGATGCGCGCGGATTCGCCTCGATGACATACACCTTGCCGTCCTCTATCGCGAACTGCATGTTCATGAGGCCGACGACCTTCAGCTCGCTTGCGATGCGCCGCGTGTAGTCGAGGATCGTCGCCTTGTTCTCCTCGCTGATCGCCACGGGCGGAAGCACGCACGCGGAGTCTCCCGAATGCACGCCTGCGAGCTCGACGTGCTGCATGATCGCCGGGATGAACACGTCCTTGCCGTCGGAAAGCGCGTCCGCCTCGCATTCAAGGGCGTGGTGCAGGAATCGGTCGAGGTAGAGCGGACGGTCCGGCGTCACGCCGACGGCCTTCGCGATGTACTCGCGGAGCATCGTCTCGTCGTAGATGACCTCCATTCCGCGTCCGCCAAGGACGAACGACGGGCGTATGACTATCGGATAGCCGATCTCCCCCACGACCTTCAGCGCGCCTTCGAGGTCGCTCGCCATGCGGCTTTCCGGCATCGGGACGCCGAGGCGGTCCATGATGGAGTGGAACAGGTCTCGGTCTTCGGCGGCGTCGATGGACTTCACCGACGTGCCGAGTATCCGGCAGCCGGCGGCCTCAAGCTCCGCCGCGATGTTCAGCGGGGTCTGCCCGCCGAACTGCACGATCACGCCCTCCGGCTTCTCGGCCTGGTATATCTGAAGCACATCCTCGAGCGTGACGGGCTCGAAGTAGAGCTTGTCGGACGTATCGTAGTCCGTGGAGACGGTCTCGGGGTTGCAGTTGACCATGATCGTCTCGTATCCGGCCTCGCGCATGGCCATCGCCGCGTGGGTGCAGCAATAGTCGAACTCGATGCCCTGCCCGATGCGGTTCGGTCCGCCGCCGAGGATGAGCACCTTCTTCCTGTTGTCCGAGACGGGAACCTCGCCCGGTCTGCCATTGTACGAAGAGTAGTAGTAGGCCTGGTTCTCCACGCCGGAGACGGGCACGGCATGCCACGTCTCTACGCATCCGAGGGCGGTGCGGCGTTCGCGCACCTCTTTCTCGCCCACCTTGAGCAGCTGGGCGATGTACTTGTCGCTGAAGCCATCCCTCTTCGCCCTGACGAGCAGCTCGTCCGGCGGGAGCGACCCCTTGTGGCGCAGCAGCTCCTCCTCCTCCTGGACGAGCTCGCGCATCTGCTGCACGAAATAGGCCTTTACGCCCGTAAGGCTGAAGATCTGCTCGTCGGTCGCGCCCTTGCGCAGCGCCTCGTACATCTGGAAATGGCGCTCGCTGTTCGGCGTGGAAAGCATCTTCAGGAGCTCGTCGAGGCTCTTCTCGTGGAAGTCCCTGGCGAAGCCGAGCCCGGCGCGGCCCTTCTCGAGTGCGCGTATCGCCTTCTGGAGGGTCTCCTTGTACGTCTTGCCGATGGACATCACCTCGCCGACCGCCTTCATCTGCGTGCCGAGGCGGTCCTCCACGGCGCGGAACTTCTCGAACGCCCAGCGCGCGAACTTGAGGACCACGTAGTCCCCGCCCGGCGTGTACTTCTCCAGCGTCCCGTCGCGCCAGTAGGGGATCTCGTCCATCGTCATCCCCGCCGCGAGCTTCGCCGAGACGAGCGCGATGGGGAAGCCCGTCGCCTTCGACGCAAGGGCCGACGAGCGGGACGTGCGCGGGTTGATCTCGATGATGACGACGCGGCCCGTCTTCGGGTCGTGCGCGAACTGCACGTTCGTGCCGCCGATCACGCCGATCGACGCGACGATCCTGAAGGCGTCGCGCTGCAGGCGCTCCTGCAGCTCCTTCGAGATCGTGAGGAACGGCGCCGCGCAGAAGCTGTCGCCCGTGTGGACGCCCACCGCGTCGATGTTCTCGATGAAGCAGACGGCGATCATCTGGTTCTTCGCGTCGCGGACGACCTCGACCTCAAGCTCCTCCCAGTTGAGGATCGACTCCTCGATGAGGCACTGGTGGGTAAGGGACGCGTCAAGCCCGCGGGCGCATATCGTGCGCAGCTCCTCCACGTTGTAGCAGAAGCCGCCTCCGGCGCCGCCCATCGTGTATGCGGGGCGCACGACGACCGGATAGCCGATCCTGTCGTGGACGAGCGCTACCGCCTCGTCGACGGAGTGGACGATGCCGCTGCGGGGGGTCTCTATGCCGAGCTTCGCCATCGTCTCCTTGAAGACCTCGCGGTCCTCGCCGCGCTCGATGGCGTCGAGATTCACGCCTATGACCTTCACGCCGTACTTGTCGAGGACGCCCTTCTTGGCAAGGCTCATGGAAAGGTTCAGCCCCGTCTGCCCGCCGAGGTTCGGCAGGATCGCGTCAGGCCGCTCCTTCTCGATGATCTGCTCGAGGCGCTCCTCGTTCAGCGGCTCGATGTAGGTCGCGTCCGCCATCAGCGGATCGGTCATGATCGTCGCCGGATTGGAGTTGACGAGCACGACCTTGTAGCCGCAGGACCGCAACGCCTTGCAGGCCTGGGTGCCCGAATAGTCAAACTCGCACGCTTGCCCGATGACAATGGGGCCAGACCCGATAATTAGAACCTTATCCACGTCAGCACGCTTCATTTTGCACAAAACTCCTTATGTTTCATCGCGCGGAATCCCGCGCCGGATCCGACTCGACCCGTTAACGGATGTCGGGGCGCGATTATACCAAACCAAGCCCGGCTAATCAAGGAATGGACGGGTCATCCGATCATCCCGCCATTCACCGAGATGATCTGCCCGGTGATGTACGAGGCCTCGGGGGACACGAGGAACGCAACGCAGTTCGCGATGTCGTCCGCGGTGCCGAACCTCTTGAGCGGGATCGTATCCATGTAGGCCTTCTTTACGTCGTCGGGCAGCACGTCCGTCATCTTGGACTGGATGAAGCCCGGCGCGACGGCATTGCAGCGTATGTTGCGCGAGCCGAGCTCCTTCGCGGTGGTCTTCGTGAGGGCGATCACGCCGCCCTTGGAGGCCGTGTAGTTGGCCTGGCCTGCATTCCCCATGATGCCCACCACGGACGCGAGGTTCACGATGGAGCCGCCAATCTGCGTGCCGTCCGCCGCCTTGTTCTTCATCATCGGTCGCGCCACGGCCCGCGTGAAGAGGAACGTGCCCTTCAGGTTCACGTTGATGACGGCGTCCCAGTCCTCGTCGCTCATCCGCATCAGGAGCCCATCCTTGGTGATTCCGGCGTTGTTGACCATTATGTCCACCTTGCCGAACCTGGCGATGACGGACTTTACGCACGCATCGACGTCCTTCGAGTCCGCCACGTTGCATCCCAGCGCAATGGCCTCCGCGCCGGCCGCCGCCACCGCCGCCACCGTCTCGGCGCACCACTCGGGCTTCAGGTCCACCACGGCGACATTGGCGCCGACCGAAGCCAGCTTCACCGCGATCTTCTGCCCGATGCCGCGGGCCGCACCCGTGACGATCGCCACCTTGCCATCAAGACTACCCATCAGATTCATTCCTTTCTGGTTTCCGTTTCAAGAAATATGGCTGTAATTATATCATAACCGCTGTGCCATGCGATCCAGCATTGATTGTGGCAACCACACGGAAATGGCTATCGTCGCGCCTACGGCAGGCGGTAGGGCGGGCACTCGCCCTTGAAGCCGTTGTTCCTCATGTCCCATTCGAGGTTGCGGTCAAGCGGCGTCGGGTTGAGGTAGTATTGGAATCTCACGGAGATGACGCCACTCCACGAAAGCCCACATCGAAAGTCATTCGTCGCCGACGCAAATAAGGCGGCGAAACTCGAAGCACGAAACCTCTCGTCAATCCCCTTCCAAGCCCCGTCCACCATCAGGTCATCCTTATCTCCCTCATAATACGCCTCCATCGGCACGGCGGCGTTGAGCATATAGTATCTCGAATGACAGCCCGTGGTCGACGGCGGCGGACGACACGAGCACGTTCCCGAGCGAGTGTGCGAGCATGACCTTCTCGCCAGAGAGGCTTCCGCAGAGCCGCGTCAGCGCGTCCGCCGTCATGAAGGCGTTCTTCACGTTGACGTAGTAGTTCGGCGAGATGTCGCCCTTCGCGGGAACGGACATCTGCGAATCGTCCCCCTTCCAGTCGACGGCGGTGAACGCGGCGCCCGAGCCCGCCCACCATAGCCGCTTGAACATCGCGATAGCCCAGAGGCGGGACGCAGGGGCGTTCACGTTGTAGCCGTGCACGAGCACGAAGTGCCGTCCGTCCGTCTCGCCGTCCGGCCAGTTCCATGGCTCCGCCGGGGCTGTCGGCGCGAACGCCGCGCCGAACGCGAGCCAGTCCGCGCAGACGGTCGCGTTGGACGGCGGAGTGAAGCCGAAGGTTTCGCCAGTACCCATGCGCACTGGCGCCAACCCCGGCCCGCAGGAATCCCCACACGGAGGCACAATGCGCCGAAGCGAAACGGAGGGAAGATTCGGCGAAGCCGAACCCGAAGGGGGCGCAAGCATCCGCGAGCCACGGAGGCTTTCCCTCCGTGCCTTCGTGTCTCCGTGTGATATGTTTGCATTATCCGTATCACGAATCACGACATGCGCAGGCGCTCCGCAAGGGCCTTTAGCTCTTCCATGTCGGCCTTGTGGCTCGCGAACGATACCACCGAGGCCTTCCCGCAGCGCGGGACGATGTGGAAGTGCAGGTGCATCACGGTCTGTCCGGCGGCCTCACCGTTGTTCTGCAGGATGTTGAACCCGTCGCAGGGAAGGCTCTCCTTCAGATGGCGGGCGACCTTCCTGACGCGGGAGACGATCGCCGCAAGGGTCTCGTCCGGCGTGTCGAGCAGCCCGGACGAGTGCGCCTTGGGGATTACGAGCGTATGGCCCGTGGTGAACGGGTTTATGTCGAGGTACGCAAGGACGAGGTCGTCCTCGTAGACCCTGAACGACGGGATTTCGCCTTCGGCGATCGCGCAGAATACACAGTTGTTCTTCATGGCGCGGATTATAGCATAACGCCGGGGCCTTTGTCCGCCGAAGGCCCCGGCGACACCGAAGGCCCCGGCGCGCGGCGACAGCCGATCCCCGTCAGCGCGGCTCGAACGGGATCGGGTCGTCGGTGACGGCGAAACCGGTCATGTCATACCTCTGCCCCGCATTCATCGGCACGATCTTCACCGTGTGGCGTCCCGCCGAAAGATCCACCGGCTTGCAGGCCGACGTCCCCCCGAGGCGGCTCTTGCGCCCCGGACGGAACAGCGTCGGGCACGTTGCCGTACCGGTCGAGCGACCGCGCGACGGCGAGGTAGGCCTTGCGCGCGGCCGGCACGTAGTGCGAGACGAGCCACTTCGGGAAGTCCGCGAGGTCGTCCGGGCGCGGCGGCGCCCACTGGTCGTCGGCGTACGCCATGCCCATCCGCAGGAAGTCGCGCCGGTCCGTGAGGATCGCCGCCTCGAGCGGCACGGCCCCGAACACGTTGAAGTCCACGTGGCGGGCCTTCGTGGCCTTGTCGCCCTTCTTCCCGCCCGGCAGGAACTGCCGGGCCTCCGCGACAAGGCTTCCCTCGAGCTTCGCGTCCCCCGTCACGGACGCGAAGCGCATCGCGTTCACCCACAGCGACGCGACGGAATAGCACACGTACTGGCCCCCGCCGTACCTGTCGCCCGTGAAGCCCTTCGCCTGGTAGCCCTCCGGGTCCGTCGACTGGAACTGCGCCACGACGCGCCTCCCGATCGTCTCCGGGTCGAGGCCGTCCGGCCAGTCGCGGAATGCCTGCGGCGTCGTCGCCGCCGCCGAAAGCGCGGCCTCCGCCGCGCAGTGGACGAATGCCGCCGCAATTGCGGCGCACAGGACCGCTCTCCCGTTTGCCTTCATGTGACTCCTGTACGCTTGATGAACATTATACCATGGGCGGGCGGCTTTGGAATCGGTTCTACCGCAGGATGAGCCGGAAGCCGGCGAGGCGCACGGCGAGCGTCCCGGCGAAGCTTTCGTCGAGGTGCGCCCTGAGCGCCTCCGGCGCGTTCTCGCGCGTGTACGTGCCGCCGGAGATCCTCGCGTCCCCGACCCAGCACTCGCTCACGCGCAGCAAGACCCCGGAGGCGAGCGAAAGCCTGCCCTCGTCCGCGAGGCGCAGCTTCGCCTGCTTCCCGAACGCCCTCTGCCCGAGGCGCAGGAGCCCGGTGCCGCGCACCGTGACGTTCGTGCCGTTGAGCCACGTCGCGCCGGACGCGAAGTCCAGCGTGCCGGAGGAGGCGATGATGTCGCCGGAGGAGGCGAACGCCCGGTTCGTGAGCGTAAGCGTGCCGTCTCCGCACATCTCAAGCCCGACGCCTCCCTCGACCGCGCCCTCCACGAGCTGCCGACTGGCGTTGATGAGGCTCGTGTCCGTCCCCTGCGGACCATACACCCTCACGAGCGAACCCGCCGCGCCGCGGAGCGTACCCCGGCCGAACACCGCGAGACGCTCGACGCGCTGCGTCGTGGCGTTGACGTCCAGGAGTCCCGATCCGTACGTGGAGGGGATGAACTTGTCGGCGCTGCCGGCCCACTGCGACCCGACCGCGAGGATGCCGTTGGTCATCGCGTCCGACACCGTGAACTCCGCCGAGCACACGTCGGCCGCGTTGTATCCGAGGGCCAGGCAGGAGAACGTGTTGTCCGCGACCTCGAACACGTAGTGGCCACCGCTCGGATTGAACCCCGCCGAGGCAGTGGCGCGCACCGGGCGGTTGCGGAAGCGGATCGTGCCGGTCCCGCTCATGCGCGTCGCCCCGAAGCTGTTCGCGAAGCCGCCGCTCAGGACAAGCTCGGAGCCGTCCTCCATGCGGATGCCGCCCCAGCCGTCCTTGCCGTGGAGGAAATGTCCGCTGATCTCGTTGGTCGTCCCGGCGCGCACGCGCACCGGCATCGTGCCGATGGAGCACCCCATGTTGACGCCGCATTCGATCTGCGCGTTGGACAGCACGAGGACGGCGTCGATGCCGCTGGTGTCACCGACGACCTTCTGCCATCCGGCCTGGCAGAGGTTCAGCTGCCGGCCGTTCCCGGACTGGTCGACCTCCCCCCGCCATTCGTGGTCAGGCGTGGCGATCTTGCCCGAGACGACGAGGACGCCGCCCGTCACCGTGACGGCGGCGGAGACGGTGTTCGTGCCGGACCACAGGTACGTGCCGTTCCTCAGCTCGACCTTGCTGCCCTCCCCTGTCGAGAACCCCTTCTCCAGCGCCACCGTGTCGTTCGTCTGCAGCTCCCAGGTCTGGTCGGCGGCGACGCGCACCTCCGTCCCGAAGGTGAAGCGGCGCGGCGCGTCGGATGTGGACGCCTCGGCGGCAAGCCCGCTGAGGATGCCGATCGAGCCGCCCGCGTCGGCGAACGTGAACGAGTCCGCGCCCTCCGGGAGCGACAGCGTCACGCGCGAGAACTGCGCATCGACGTCTACGTCCGCCCGGGAGCCCTGGTCGGCGAACCGCGCGGCGTCCGCGTATCCGGTGAGCGACAGGCCGGAGACGCTCCAGTTCGCCGCCGTCGACATCTTCGTGTCCGCCCCGCCCGCGACCCAGGCGGCGGTCTTCGCCGCACCGACGCCGACGATGCTCACGCCCGCAATCCTCCCGGGGTGCGTCGAGGCGTCGAACGTCCCGCTCGTGTAAGTCGTGCCGTCGATCGTGATCTCCTTCGCCTGGATGAGAAGCCCGTCCGCCGTCCTCAGCGACCCGTTCGGGCCGATCGTCAGCGAATCGACCTGGAGCGGGAACTGCTGCAGCCCGGAGACGGTCGCGTCAAGCACGCCGTTGACCGTAAGGTTCGTGACGCCCGCAAACGCGCCGTCGGCGTCGTCGACCCGCACCGTGCCGCCCTCGCCGACGTAGAGCTCGGGGACGGAAGCGAAGGTCGAGCCGTTCGTGATGGCCAGCGTGCCGGCCTGGACGCGCAGCGGACGGCAGGTGCCGTGCCTGCGGTAGCGGAACGTCTGCGTGAACGTCGAGAAGTCGGCCGCGTCGAGAGTCAGCTCCACCGGATCGTCGACCATCTGCAGCGTCGCACGGTCGGTCGCCTCGCCCGTGATCGTCAGCCTCGCCGCGCCATCCTGCGAACCGATGGGCGACCCGCCCGCGGCCCCGGCAAGCGCCTCGGTCACGGGGAGGTAGTCGCTACCCTGCGACATGTTGAAGTCGAGGGACCGCGCCGCCTGCGGGAACCCGTTCAGGTCCACGCGGTTGCGGACGCCCTCGCTGTTGCTCCAGTTCTGCGAGACGTAGAGCCGGGCGCCGCCCAGCGCCCCTTCCGCATGGCATACGACGGATCCCGAGTTGTAGCTTATGGCGCCAATGGCGTTGTCCGAAGAATACAGGTGGACAAACCCCCGGCTGCTCCAGTAGTTCCCGATGGACAGGCTTTCGCAGGCCATGCGCCCCTCGAAGTGGAAGTCCCCCCACGTCCTGAGGCAGAGCGTCTGCCCGGACGCATCGACCGCGCCGCTGAACCGCGCGGACCACTTGCCGTAGTCGTTTCCCGAAGTCCCGATGCAGAAGAACTGTCCGGACTCGGCCGCGACGGCGCCGCCGAAGACGACATTGGCCGTGACCAGCACGCTCGGCACGGCGTTGAAGTCGTCGCAGGACTTGCCGCCGAGGCGGATCGCGTTCGGGTAGGTCCCCGCCGCCGCGAACCAGAACTGCCTCGTGGCGCCGTTGCCCGACGTCACCAAGGCGCCCGTGCCGAGGCAGCCCGCCGCGAGCGTCTTCACGACGCCGCCCTGGATCTCGACGCCTCCGGCGAACGTGTTCGCGCCGTTGGAGAGCTCGAGCGTCCCGCCGCCCGAGAGGACGATCCCGCCGTCGCCGGAGACCACGCCGCTCCACGTCTCGGTGGAGCCGGCCTCCACGACGACGTTCGTCACGCCGTCGAGGGCGATGTCCCCCGGATGCGTTGCCGCCCCGGCGCCGGCGATGCCGAGCGCCAGCAGCGCGCACACGCCTCCTGCAAAGCGGCCCGCGCGCCGCGGATCCGCCGCATTCGTCCCTCCGTCAAGGGTGTTTTCGGTTGCCATGCCATCTCCTCCCGTTCAAGGTCATAGTGGTTTCAAATGGCGGCAATTATATTTGTTTTTTTTTATTGTCAACCCACCCTAATCCAACCGCCCGCTGTCCGTCCGTTCCCCGGGACGCCGGGCAAGCGTCCCCTTTACGGACCTGTCCGCATGGATCGCCAGCCTGTAGGCGAGCTCGAGCGTCTCGCCCCTCTTCAGGGACAGCGGGTGGAAGAACGGTCGTCCCTCCGGGTTGTCTATCTCGAGGTTCCACAGCGTATTCCCCCCGCGCGCCACGCGCACACCGGTGGCGGTATTCTCGAGCCTGTACTGCCTGTACGCCGTGACGGACTCGCCGCCGCAGTCCCCGACCGTGCCCGCGCCGGACATGGCGTTCGTCCCCGCGACGGCGGCAGGCGCCGCCAAGACCGTCAACAGCGCGACGGCGCCGCAGCGCAGCGTCCGCGTCCCAGTCCTGCCCTTGACCATGATCATTCCCCTCCCATTGGTTTATCTGCCGCCATCATACCATCTGCCGCACGGCCATGCGCATGGCCTCGTTCGGTAGCGGCATCATTTTTTGTCCAAAAAAAAGGCCCCGTCCGTCCGGACGAGGCCTTTCCCTTTCTGTCGCGCGAGGCGACCGTCACTTCGTGATCCTGCGGCCCTTGACGCCTGCTGCGGTGGCGGCGTTGGCCTTCGCCTTCTCGTGCGGACGCAGGGAGCGGACCGCCTCGCCGGCCTTCCACATCTCGCTGTCGTGCATGGCCTGGAGCTTGGCGGCCATGAACTCCTTGTAGTCGGCGCGGCCCGTGTCGCGGATCACTTCCTTCGCCTCGGTCATGCCCTTGACGCTCTTGTAGAGCCTCTTGAACACGGGCTCGGTGGCCTTGCGGAAGAACGGGCGCCACTTGAGGGCGCCGTGCTGCGCCGTCTGCGAGCAGTTGGAGTACATCCAGTCCATGCCGTTCTCGTCCACGAGGCGGGCGAGCGACTGCGTGAGCTCCTCGCAGGTCTCGTTGAACGCCTCGCTCGGGGAGTGGCCGTTGGCGCGGAGCGTGTAGTACTGGGCCTCCATGACGCCGCAGAGGGCGCCCATGAGGATTCCGCGCTCGCCGACGAGGTCGGACGTCACCTCGTTCTCGAAGGTGGTCGGGAAGAGGTATCCGGACCCGACGGCGATGCCGATCGCGATCGTGAGCTCGAGGGCCTTGCCCGTCGCGTCCTGAGCGACCGCGTAGGACGAGTTGATGCCGGCGCCGTTGAGGAAGTTGCGGCGCACGTTCGTGCCCGAGCCCTTCGGTGCGACCATGATCACGTCCACGTCCTTGCCGGGCTTCACGCCGGTGATCTTGTTGTAGACGTAGGCGAAGCCGTGCGAGAAGTACAGGGCCTTGCCGGCCGTGACGTACTTCGAGATCCTCTTCCACACGTCGCTCACCGATCCGTCGGAGGTGAGCATCATGATCACGTCGCCCTTCTCGGCGGCCTCCTCGATCGAGAAGAGCGTCTTGCCCGGGACCCATCCGTCCGCGAGCGCGCGTCCCCACGAGCTGTTCTTGCCCGCGCTCTTGCGCTGCCCGACGATTACCTTAATGCCGTTGTCGCGCATGTTCAGGGCCTGTGCAGGACCCTGGATGCCGTAGCCGAGCACGGCGATGGTCTTGCCCTTGAGGACCTTCTGCGCCTTCTTGAGCGGGAACTCCTTGCGCGTCACGATGTCTTCGGTGACGCCGCCGAAATTGATCTTCATTTGACTTTAACTCCTTCTTTGTGATCAAAGAAAACTCTGCGCATTGTACCACAATGCGCGGAAATATGCAAAATCGAAAGGGCAGCGATAAATCCGATTTTTTCATTTGCGATTTCCGGTTCATTGCACCATCTAGACATTGACGATCCGGATGCAGCCCTCTGCCGCCGATGTGCCGTGGCGACGACGCCCTCGTTGTGCATGGCACGGGAGGCATGACGAGAACAACCTGGGCTGAAAGCAGAAAAAGAACAGCGCGAGATTCATTCGTCTTTCAGCCTGCGCATGACCGAAACCTTCCGGTCAAAGCCATCGTAATCGCGAGGAGCGACAATCTCGGCGCACTCGACCTGTTCCTCGACGAGTTCTCGCGCCTCGTCGCGGCTGTCCGCGCAAACGTCAACGTAGCACGTGAACGTCTCACGCAGCAGGACACGATACCTTTTGCTCATCTGCACGACCTCGTCACACCTTACGTCAATTCGCGACAATGTGCCTCAAGAACGGCCAGAACATCCAAGAAACTCCGCTTCTGCGCCGATTCGGGGATGCCGTCAACCTTGACACGAAGACGATCAAGGGCTTTCTCGATTTGCTCGTCCGTCGCGTCTTGATGGAATATCTTGAAGAACTCAAGCCAGTAGGCGGCTCGTATGCCACAAACTGGCTGAAGCTGCATCTTGGCCAGATAGTCATCCATCAGCCCCGTACGGGCAATTCGCCCGAAATTCTTGCCATTGTCCGACTGCGGCTTGTCGTTTGTAGCATCGGCCTTGCGTGGATACGGCTCAGCCTGGGACGGAATGCTGATCTCCGATGCAATGCCCTCCCCCCGCATCTGCCTCCAATGCCAGTTCCGATAGTCCGCAGCATACCGTGCCGACTCGATGTAAGGCGAATAGATTCGAGGCCGCCCTGAGATCACACTGTTCAAGACCCACGGCACGACCATGATCACGTCCGCCTCGGCACACGCCGCACTCGTCTGCTGGAATCGCAGGCTCGGCTCGGCCTCCTTCGCCAAGAGGTACCATCCTTTCAGTTCAATCCCCATGATTGGCTTCGCCGTCTCGTCCGAAAGGTTCTTCAGGATGACATCCGGGAATGACTGGGGCTGTCTAACAAACAGATACGTGCCATAGGCATTGTCAGGATCCCAAACGCTCCGGATGGTATTCAGCGTCTCGACAACCTGGTTCTCGATCGTCGCGCCCAGCGCCGAGTTCAACGTGAAAACGTCCGTCGCATTCACGCCCTCGATGAACGT
This sequence comes from Clostridium sp. CAG:138, assembly GCA_963626295.1. Classification (GTDB taxonomy): domain Bacteria; phylum Verrucomicrobiota; class Kiritimatiellia; order RFP12; family UBA1067; genus UBA1731. The sequence continues at coordinate 31,398 of CAVFWS010000001.1, read as the reverse complement.
ATCGCTGTGGAAGTGCGCGGGGAGCGCCTTGAGAGCATCGATGACGCCACGCCACAGCCTTTTGTGCGGCCACGTGTCGGACGGTTCAATGCGCTTGATGTTCACGGTCGTCCGCCTTTTCGATTCATGTTTCATGGGACAGCCTCTCCTTTGCGACGTCGAAGAACCGAGGATTCATTTCCGCGGCAAACGCCCTTCGCCCTGTACGGACAGCCGCAATCGCCGTCGAACACAATCCGCCGAACGGCTCCCAGACGACATCTCCGGGATCGGACGAAGATCGAATGATCCGCATAAGCAACTGCAATGGTTTTTGGTTCATGTGCAGACAAGATCCCCCTTCCTTGATGCGTTCGCCCCCCCGGACGGCAGGGAGATCCCAGACGTTCGAGACGCCCACCTCGCAATGGAACTTCGCACGCATCAAATCCCACTCGCCCGCCGAAAAAGGCTTCCCGTCCGACTTCGTGAAATACGGACGTCCTAACTTGTCTCCGAATTCATTCGCATAGGCCGCGATGCGGACAAATGCCTCGGACGGCGGGAAATACCAAAGATGGTCGGAGGCAAAGTATTTCCTCGTTGCGGCATCCTTGACCCCACATGCGACATTCGCAAGGCGAAACGGAAGCCCCGTACGCCGCCATTCCTCGCGCATCCAGTCCTTGAGCGGCAGTTCCGCGCCGTTCGACGGCAACATGTTCTTGCGCACGTACTGGGCGCACACTTCCGTGACTACAGGGTACTTGCGGATCGTCCGCGTGTTGCAGTTCCCCGCCACATGGGACATTCCCTTGTTCCAGATGTGGCAATTCCTGAACTTCCATCCGGCCTCTTCGATTGCCCGATGGCAATTGGCCCATCCCTGCTCGGTGTTCCAGAACCAAAGGGTTGCCGACGGCAAGGCACGGTCGTGCCATATTTCCAAGAACGGACGGTAGAAGTCCGCCAATCCCTCTGGCGTCGCCGGATCGCCAGGATAGCTCGCCAGCCCATAGGGGCCGTCGGAGACAATCACAGTCGGACGTTCCCACCTTTCGCAAAGTCTAAGGCTATCGCCAAACTCGATGTTGACATCGCTCCTCGTCGATGCAAACGGAGCAGAAGGCCCCGGTCCCATCGGCAAAGCGTTCCAGAACTCCATCTGTACGCCCGGCTCGCAGACGCAGAGGGCCGCGCGCGGCACCTGCAGGAGAACCGGCGGAAGTCGGTCCGCGAGGCCGGGGCCGCTGCGGTCAGGCGATTCGAGATACGCCTTGATCGCTCGCGCGATCTTCGGCGAGCGCTTCGCGAAGTCCTCCGCGCGCACGATCACGCGCTCCACATCCGCCGCAAGCGCGTCCGGCGTGTTCGCGGGCGCGTAGGCCGGCCGGATCCGGTAGAGCAGGTACTTTTCGCCGTGCGCCGCGCCACCCGCCTGATATCCCCAGTCGCGGACGAGTTCGCCGCGCGCAAACGTGCCGACGAACTCCGCCGCGAAGTACCGTCCGCCCTTCGCGCCGTTGAAGAGCCAGATCTCGTTGACCCGCTTCGCCGCCTCGGCGTCAACCGTGTCGCCCGCGTTGAGGGGATAGTTGTAGAGGCCGGGCCAGCGTTCCAGCTGCCCCGCCCTGTACGTCCCGACGAGGACCACCTTCTTCGCCGCCGCCTCGCCGTCTGCATTGCCGCCCGCCGCCGCGTCCACCGTGTGCGCCGTGCGCGCAGACGCCTTCCGCGACGATTTGCGCCGCATCGTGCACTGTTGTAGTCTCTCTGCCATGTCAAGTGCGGGGGATTATACCATTTCCCGCGCATTGCGACCCCACGGAACCGCTTTTTTTTGGTATACTTTGCCGCTATATGTCTCAAGAGAAGAAAAAAGAGGGGCGTGCGCACGCGCGTACGGGCAGGGACGTGCCGAAGGGCGCGAACATAAACCCATCCAGGAGCGGGTGGCTCGCGCTCCTTATCGTGGCGGCCACGTTCGTGGCGATGCGCTTCATGGGCCAGGCCGGCGGCGACAGGATCGACGACCTCTCCGTCACCGGGTTCAGGCGCGCGGTGGAGGAGCGCCGCGTCGCCAAGGTGGAGCGCGTGCGCGACCTCGATTCCGGCAGCACGTACCTGCGCGGCGAATACCTGCCCCGTTCGGGCACCAACGCCGCATTCAGGGTCCGCCTCGTGCCGGGCGAGAACGAGAGGCTGATGTCCTGGCTCGTCGAGAACGGAATAGACTGCCCCGTCACGGAGCGCTCGCCCATGATAGGCCCGCTCTTCCAGCAGCTGCTGTTCTTCCTGCTGCTGCTGGGGTTCTTCTGGTTCGTCTTCTACAGGAAGATGGGCGGCGGCGGCGGGCCGTTCGGGTTCGGCAAGTCCAAGGCCCGCCTCCTGAACGAGGACAAGTCCAAGAGGAAGGTCACGTTCAACGACGTGGCCGGCGTGGACGAGGCGAAGGAGGAGGTGCAGGAGATAGTGGAGTTCCTCAAGTCGCCAGCCAAGTTCACGAAGCTCGGCGGCAAGATTCCCAAGGGCGTGCTGCTCGTCGGCCCGCCCGGCACGGGGAAGACCCTCCTCGCCAAGGCGATCGCGGGCGAGGCGAAGGTGCCGTTCTTCTCCATCTCCGGCTCCGACTTCGAGGAGATGTTCGTCGGCGTGGGCGCGAGCCGGGTGCGCGACATGTTCGAGCAGGGGAAGCGCTCCGCGCCGTGCCTGATATTCATAGACGAGATAGACGCCGTGGGCGCGAAGCGCACGGGCGCGAATGCGTTCGGCGGCCACTCCAACGACCAGACCCTCAACGCGATGCTCGTGGAGATGGACGGCTTCGACGCGAACGAGGGCGTGATCATAATCGCGGCCACGAACCGCCCGGACGTCCTCGACCCGGCGCTCCTGCGTCCTGGCCGCTTCGACCGCCAGATATACGTGGACCTCCCGTCGCTCAAGGGACGCGAGGACATACTGAAGCTGCACGGCGCAAAGATAAAGTTCGCGCCGGACGCGGACCTTGCGCGCATTGCGCGCGGCACGCCGGGATTCTCCGGCGCAGACCTTGCGAACCTGCTGAACGAGGCGGCGCTCCTTGCGGTCCGCAAGGGACTTGCCGGGGTGACGCAGGAGATGCTGGAGGAGGCCCGCGACAAGGTGCTGTGGGGACGCGAGCGCAAGTCGGCCAACCTCACGGACAAGGATCGGGAGACCACGGCGTGGCACGAGGCGGGGCACGCGCTCCTTCAGCTGCTCCTGCCGAACGCGGACCCGCTCCACAAGGTGACGATAATCCCCCGCGGACGCGCGCTCGGCGCAACCATGGCCCTTCCCGAGAAAGATGTGCTCAACCGCACAAGGAGCTACTTCATGGACGAGATGTGCATCTGCTGCGGCGGACGCATAGCGGAGTCCATCAAGACAGGCGACATCTCCACCGGCGCCGCGCAGGACATACGGCAGGCCACGCAGATCGCCCGCGACATGATCTGCAGATACGGAATGAGCGACGCATACGGGTTCCAGTCGTTCGTGGAGCCAAGCCAGTTCTCGCCCGACCCGATGCCGCCCCCCTTCTCGCAGAAGACGGCCGAAGGCATCGACGCGGAGGTGAAGCGGCTCGTCGACGATGCGTTCGCGAGGGCCGAGAACCTCCTGAAGGAAAACCGCGACAGGCTCGAATGCCTCGCCACCGCCCTCCTTGAGAAGGAGTCGATGGACGGGCGCGACATAGAGGCGCTGCTCGGACTGGAGAAGACGGAATGACGTGGGAATGGCTGAACTGGAACCTTGCGCGCGACGTCGTGCAGATCGCGATCCTGTACTTCGCGATCTATTCGGTGCTCAAGGCCGCGCGCGGCACCCGCTTCGGGCAGGTGCTTACCGGCGTGGGCATCCTGTTCGGCGCATCCATAGCGTTCTCGTTCCTGTTCCATTTCGACGTGCTGGCGAGGCTTCTCCAGATGATGCTGCTCTACCTCGCGCTATCCACGGTGGTGCTGTTCCAGCCGGAGATAAGGCGCACGCTCGCCGCCCTGGGGTCCCTGCTCTTCTCGGAAGGCTCGCGCCAGTTTGACGGCAAGCACATCACGCCCGAAAGGATGACCGAGGCGATCTTCGACCTCGCCCACAGGAAGACCGGGGCCCTGATCGCGTTCGAGCGCGGCATATCGCTTCGCGGCTACGAGGAAAGCGGCGTCGCCATCGACGCCATCCCGTCGAGGGAGCTTCTGGTGTCGGTATTCACGCCGCCATTGCCGCTCCACGATGGCGGGGTCACGATAAGGAATGGCCGGCTCGCCGCCGCGCATTGCCTGTTCCCGGTGTCGGTGAACCACGACCTCTACGAATCGGGCATGCGCCACAGGGCCGCAGTGGGGATATCGGAGGAGACGGATGCGCTGGTCCTGGTCGTGTCGGAGGAGACCGGGCGCATATCGGTCGCCCACAACGGCAAGCTCATCCGCTACAATTGCGACGGCGAAGTATCCAAGGCATCCGTCCTGCGCTGGGTGAGGAAGGCCATGCCGGCGAAGAAGGCCGTCGGCGAGAAGGCGGCGGAATGGTTCAGGGAAAGGCTTGCGAAGTTCGGAAGGAGCAGCGGAAAGTGACGGCGTTTTTGGACATCTTCAGGCGCAACTGGGGTCTCAAGGTGATCTCCCTGGTCCTTGCGCTGGTGATCTACTACTCGATGAGGGACTCGTCCGGCGAGGCCCGCGATCCCCAGGGCATCTTCATAATGAAAGGCTCCGCCAATGGTGGAAGCGGGAAATAGCAAGGTCAAGGAACATACCGGCAACGAAGCGCACACGCGCCGCTGGCTCTTGGGATTCTTCCTCTTCCCGATAGCCCTGTTCCCCCTTCTTGCGCTCATGTCGTACCGCTGGCAGGCGATACCCGTGCTCAACATACCGCCAGAGACATCCACGAACCTGATAGGCGTGGTCGGCGATACGTTCGCATACTACGGGTATCTGCTCATCGGCCTTGCCATCTGGGCGGTGCCGCCGCTTACGATCCTGCTCGGGCTTCTCCTCGTGCTGGGCCGGACGTTCCGCCCCGGCTTCAGGTTCCTCGCCCTGATAGTGTTCCTGTTCGCGACGACCTGCCTTCTCCAGCTGCTTGGGGACTCGCCGTCGATCGCGCCGCTGCTGGAGCGCCTGAACCTCGGACGGAACGCGGGCGGAGCCCTGGGCTATCTCGTCATGGACTGCGGACTGTCGCGCCTCGTATCGCCGTTCGGGGCATCCATCCTCATGGCCTCGCTCATGGCCTTCGCCATGCTTTCGCTCATAGGGATCCGCACCATACTCGTGTCCATCGGGAATTTCGTCGGCGGCAAGCAGCTCTCGCCCGAGGAAATTGCCGAGCGCGAACGCGAAAGGCTGGAGGAGAGGGAACGGCTTGAGGCAGCCAAGGCCGCAAAGGAAGCCGCCAAGGCAGCGAAGGAAGAGGAGAAGCGCCGCATTGCGGAGGAACGCGCCGCGGCAAAGGCATCAAGGGTGTCCGAAAGGCAGATGGCGCGGGAGGCCGCCGCCGGGCAGGCCGCCGAACAGCGGCGCACATCCGCCGAGTCCGACGCGGCGCCGCAGCCGCCAATTGCGGGTCAGGGCAGACGGGCGCAACCGGCCGGGAACGCCGGCCAGCCCGCCGCCACGGAAGAGCCGGAGGAAGACAAGGGGCCGTACGTGCTGCCTGGGGTCAACCTCCTGAATCCGCTTTCTAAATCCACGGCGGACCATGGGGACGTCGCCGCGATAGGGCAGAAGCTCATCGAGACGCTGAAGCTCTTTGACGTTGACGCGACGCTTGTCGACAAGGTCCAGGGCCCGGTGGTCACCCAGTACAAGCTTTCGCTTGCGCCGGGCACGAGGCCGGAAAGGGTCGAATCGCTCCAGAACACGCTGATGATGGCCATGAAGGCGAAATCCCTGCGCATCCAGGCCCCGATACCGGGTGAGGACGCCGTAGGCATCGAAATGCCGAACAAGGTCGCGGCTGGCGTGTCGTTCCGCGAGCTGATAGAGTCCGACACGTGGAGGCGAAGCGTATCCGTGGACAGGAAAGGCCAGGCCAAGTACAACCTGCCCCTCCTTCTCGGCAAGGACGCCGCCGGGCACGACCTCGTATCCGATCTCGCGACCATGCCGCACATGCTTGTGGCCGGCGCCACGGGGCAAGGCAAATCGGTGTGCCTCAACTCGATAATAAACGGGCTTCTCATGTGCCGCACGCCAGAACAGCTCAAGTTCATAATGGTTGACCCGAAGTGCGTGGAATTCTCGGCGTACAGGATGCTTCCGCACCTCCTCGTGCCGGTCGTCACGGACACGAAGAAGGTGGTCTACTCCCTCCGCTGGGCCGTCGCCGAGATGGAAAAGCGGCTTAAGATGTTCGCGAAGGCCGGGAAGCGGAACATCGTGGACTTCAACACACGCGAGATCATGACCCAGCCGGACATGTTCGGCGGCGATGAGGCGGGGGGCGACGACATGCCGCGCACCGTGCCGTACATCGTGATAATCATCGACGAGGTTGCGGATCTGATGGCCTCCGCCGGCAAGGAGGTTGAGCCCGAGATCGCCCGACTCACCGCGAAGGCCCGCGCCACGGGAATCCACGTGATACTCGCCACGCAGCGGCCCGACACCAAGGTGATCACCGGCACCATCAAGTCCAACATCCCAGGACGCATCGCGTTCAAGACGGCATCGGCGATAGACTCCCGCACAATCCTTGACACGACGGGGGCCGAATCGCTGATCGGACGCGGCGACATGCTGTACAAGACGAAGGAGGGAATCCTCATCCGCGCACAGGGCGCATGGGTATCCGACGACGAGATAGCCCGCATCACCGCTTTCATCGCAGAGCACGCGAACGTCCAGTTCGACAAGACTTTCGCGTCAAAGCTCGCGAAGGTGAAGGAGGCGGCGATCACCGACCCGTTCGCCGACAACGAGGACGATCCGGACAACGCGCCATCGGCAGACGAGAGGACTGGCGCCCCCGGCGGCGGGGCTTCGGCGGCAAGCGCAGGGTCGAGGGACGAGGAGGAGCTCTACAATCGCGCCCTTGAGGTGGTGAGGCTCACAAACAGGGCGTCCACGTCGCATCTTCAGCGCAAGATGGGCATTGGCTACAACCATGCGGCCAGGCTCATCGACGCCCTTGAGGAACGCGGCGTCATAGGCCCGGCCAAGGGCGCCGGCCCCAGGGACATCCTCATGGATTTCGATGCGCCGATCCCGGTGGGGCAGACGCCTGCCATTCCCGAAGGGCCGTCAGCGGCTGAAGGCGCATCTGGAATCGGAGCCGAAGGCGGAATGGACGCCATGCAGCCCCCACAAGACGACTTTGAACAGCCAGATACCGGCGCAAGCAATTAACCAGGAGAAAGACACCATGTCATTTGGAGAGACACTGCGCGCAGCGCGTGAAGCGAAGGGCCTGACGACATCCCAGCTGGCCGCCACCACTCGCATTCTTGTACAGATCATCGAAGGGTTGGAGAATGAGAACTTCAAGCGCATCCCGGCGGACATATACGGACGCGGATTCGTGAAGATGTACTGCGAAGCGGTAGGCCTCGACCCCAAGCCCCTGCAAGCCGAATTCTCCAATCTCTACGCAAGGAACAAGAACGCGGCAGGGGAGGCTTCGGCGCCAACGCCTCCGAAGAGGGCCGTCGCCGAAACGGCCGTGCCCGCAACCGCCGAAGAGACCGTGTTCCCTGCCGCAGGAGAAGCCGCGTCCACCGTAGAAAATACCGAGGCGCCGCGTCCGCCCAGCGCACCTGAATCCGTCGCCCCGGACCGGACGCCGGAACTCCGGCTTGAGGCCGAGGTCGTCAGGCAGCCATCGCCGCGCCGCTCATACGGGGATCTCTTCAGCCAGTCATACGCCGAGGACACCGGGACGGAGAGGCCATCCGCCGCAGACAGGTTCCGCAGCACAATGAGCAACGTGTCGTCAGGCGTATTCGCCAACGTCAAGAAACTCCCGCCAAACACAGGCAGGATCGCCACCGTTGCGGTTGCCGCGGCAATCGTTGTCGCATTGCTCTCTTGGGGAATAGCGATCCTGTACAGGGCGACAACGCCGAATGCGTCCGGCGCGGAATCCGTGAAGCCGACAATGCGGCTTGACGGTGCCAAGCCCGCGGTTCCCGGCAAGGCCTCCAACAGGAAGGCCGGGGCAAACAAGCCGAACGGCGCGGACAGGCAGCCCAGGCCCGCGCGATCCGGCGACCTCAGGTCGTCCGGCGTCGCGATACCTCCCCTTTACGTGGACTGAAAGACATGCTGTGCGAACTGTGCCACAAGAATGAAGCCGCCGGCGTGCTGCACCGCAAAGGTTCCGATGGCGAAGATGAAGAGCTGTACGTGTGCAAGCAATGCCTTGATGGCGGCGGAAACCCGGAAGCGCGGCCCGACAGGGCAAGGCCGACGATAATCACGGCGGACGGCAGCGAGCCGCCGGCGTTCGTGAAGGATTTCCTCGATGCCGCCGTTGGCCTCATAGAGGGCGTAGCGGACGGCAAGGTCGGCAAGGCGCGCAAGTGCCGCGTATGCGGATCCACGTGGGAGAAGATAAAGGAAACGAAGTCCGTGGGATGCCCGGACTGCTGGACGATGTTCGGCAACGAACTGAAGGAGGAATTCCTCTCCGCATCATACGGTCCCACGCACAAGGGCAGGATGCCGGAGAAGAGCGACGACGGCAAGCCTTCCGTGGCCTTCCTCGAGAAGGAACTCAGGGATGCGGTGTCGCGCCAGGACTACCGCAAGGCCGCCCGCATCAGGAGGCAACTCGACGAGCTGATCGGCAATGGCTCCGAGGGAAACGGAAACGGCGGCGCAGAATGACAGGCATCGAGATAGACGGCTCCGCCATATTCTCCGGCGGCACGGTGCGCCTGTACAGGCAGCGCACAGATCTGCCATTCACGGACGAGAACATGGTCTGCCTCAGCACGGAGATTTCCTCGCCGACGCGCATACGCCAGGCCGTGGCAAAGCTGCTGCGGGACGAGGCAAAGGCCGCGGCCGAGCACCCGTTTGCGTGGAATCCGCGATTCGGCTACGTCACGGCATCCCCGTTCATGTGCGGGACCGGCCTGGAGATATCGGCCCTGTTCCACCTTGAGGGGCTGCACCTGATCGGGGATCTCGCGGCGGCGCTCAACGCCCTCAGCGGGATGCGGATGAGCGCATACGGATGCGATGGCGACGGACTCAAGGACGTGGCGCACATCTTCCGCGTAGGCAACGCACAGGCCCTCGGCCTGGACGAGGATGAGCTTGCGTCGAGGGTCAGGCAGATCTTCTCCGACATCGTGAAGCAGGAATCCAATGCCCGGATCAGGCTGGTAGATGAGTTCCCCCGCGTGTTCGAGGACGCGATCGAACGGTCGCTTGCGATCCTGAGAAGCTGCCGCCTGCTGTCGAACCTGGAGCTTGTGGACGTCATCTCGCCCCTCAAGCTCGCGGCAGACCTCAATTTCCTCGACAATTTCACGCGGAAGGAGGCCGCGGAGATCATGCTGTCGCGGATAGACCAGCCGCCCCCTTCCATCCCCAACACGTATGAAGAGCAGAGGGAGCTGGACCGCAAGGACGCCGTCCTTGCGGACAAGGCCAACAGGCGCTTCAGGAACGTGCGCCTCAACGATTTTGCGAAGGAATACCTTTGATGAACGAACTATATACGCCATATGCCCAGCAGGCGCTCGATGGAGCGGAATCGGTCGCCCGGCACTACAACCACACGTACATCGGAACGGAACACGTATTGGCCTGCATCCTGAAGATGGAGAACTGCACGGCCTGCAAGTGCCTTAAGCGGATGGGCCTCGACAACGACGACCTTGGCATGGAGCTGGACCGCATAATAGGCCGAGGCGAAGCCTATGCCGTGAAAGGTGCGCTTCCGTTGACGGCCCGCACGAGGAAGGTGCTCGAATTCGCGAAGATAGAGGCCGTCCGGGCCAAATCGGAGAAAGTCGGCACGGAGCACATCATGCTCGCGATGCTGCGCGAGGGCGAGTCGGTCGGGGCGCAGATCCTGTTCGGGCACAATGTGACCGCCGACACTTTCGCGAAATCCCTCAGCGGCCAGTCCGAGTCCGCGCAGTCCCCCGGCAATGGCGGCAATGCGGGAGATGGCGACGGCAACGCCAAGGACGGCGGCGGGGACGACTCCATCCTCGCCGCCCCGCAGGAGGGCGAGGATGAGGAAGAGGGCGGCAAGAAGGTCAAGACTCCGGCGCTGAACACGTATGGCCGCGATTTGACGAAGGCGGCGATGAACGGAGAGCTCGATCCCGTCATAGGGCGCAAGGCCGAGATAGAGCGCATACTGCAGGTGCTGTCGCGGAGGACGAAGAACAACGCGGTGCTGATCGGCGAGGCCGGGGTCGGCAAGACGGCCGTGGTGGAGGGTCTGGCGGAGGCCATAGCCGCCGGGAACGCGCCGGAACGGATGCGCGGGAAGCGCGTCATATCCCTGGACATGACTCGCGTCGTCGCCGGGACCATGTACAGGGGCCAGTTCGAGGAACGCCTCAAGCAGCTGATAGAGGAGGCGAAGAACTCGAGGAACTGCATCCTGTTCCTTGACGAGATACATACGCTCGTAGGCGCCGGCGGACCCGAGGGCGCGATGGACGCGGCCAACATACTCAAGCCCTCCCTCGCCCGCGGCGAGATCCAGGTCGTCGGCGCGACGACACTGAAGGAATACCACAAGTCGATCGAGAAGGATGCCGCGCTGGAGCGCAGGTTCCAGAGCGTAATCGTGAACGAGCCTTCGCAGGACGACGCCATCGAGATACTCAAGGGCATCGCCCCAAGGTACGAGAAGCACCACAACGTAAGGTATGAGCCAGAGGCGCTCTCCGCCGCAGTGAAGCTCACGGCCCGCTATCTGCCGGCGCGCCTGTTGCCGGACAAGGCGATTGACGCCATAGACGAGACAGGCTCACGCACAAGGATGAAGAATGCGGTGCGCCCGCCGGACATGAAGGCAGACGAGGAGAAGATCGCGGAACTGAACCTGAAAAAGCAGGATGCGGCAAACCGTGGCGTATACGAAGAGGCGGCAAAATGGCGTGACGCGGAAAAGGCCGCCAAGGCCGAACTGAAGAAGCGGCTTGACGCATGGAAGGCCGAACACGCCGAGAAGGTCATCGCGGTGACGGCGGACGACATCGCCGCCACGGTCGCGTCCATCAGCGGCGTGCCGGTGGAACGCATGAGCTTCGCCGCCGCCGAAAAGCTTCTCGGCATGGAGCGCGACCTCAACACGGTGGTGGTTGGGCAGACGGAGGCCATATCGTCCATTGCCCGCGCGCTCAGGCGCAGCCGGGCGAACCTCGGCGACCCCAAGCGCCCGATAGGGAGCTTCCTGTTCCTTGGCCCTACGGGCGTAGGCAAGACGCTTCTCGCAAAGATGCTCGCGGAAAAGGTGTATGGGGATCCGAAGGCCCTCATCTCGCTCGACATGACCGAATTCTCCGACAAGTTCACGTCCTCAAGGCTCGTCGGTGCGCCTCCCGGATATGTGGGGTACGACGAGGGCGGCCAGCTTACGGAGCGGGTGCGCCGCCGCCCGTATTCCGTGGTGCTGTTCGACGAATTCGAGAAAGCCTCCCCCGACGTGATGAACATGCTTCTGCAGATCCTCGACGAGGGCAAGCTCACCGACGGGCAGGGCAGGACCATCGACTTCCGGAACACGATCATCATAGCGACGGCGAACCTTGGATTCGACTTCGCCCGCGACGGCAAGTCGTTCGGCTTCATGCAGGACGAGGTGTCTACGTCCTACGATGCGCTGAAGGAGAAGCTGCTCGCGGAGGCGAAGCGCACCTTCCGTCCCGAACTGCTGAACCGCTTCGACGAGACAGTGGTGTTCCGCAAGCTCGATTCGAAGAACGTGGAGACCATCCTGAGCCTCGAGCTGGCCCTTCTCCGCAGTCGCCTTTCAGAGAAGGACATGACCCTTGACCTCGACAAGAATGCCATCGGATTCCTCGTCAAGAACGGATCCGACGAGGCGATGGGGGCAAGGCCTCTCCGTCGCGCAGTCCAGCGGTTCGTGGAGGACCCCCTTGCCGAACTGCTTCTCGGCGGCAAGCTGAAGCCGGGCAAGATCAGGGGCACCCTGTCAAAGGATGGCCATCTCACGTTCAGGCAATAGCGGCAACGATGATATAGAACATCGCAAAGACTAAAGCCTGTAGAGGCGCAGCGAAAACACCGTGCGAAGCGTCTGCCTGTCTCCGTCAGAGACAAGCACCATGAGCCGGGAGCCGTCGGCAAGCTTCGGCCCCACGCACATGCCCTCGTACATGGAAAGCCCCTTTGTCTCGAAAAGCATGCGCTTTCCTACGCGCTTTAGCCCATTTGCCTGACCGATGGACCCGATCCCGTTCACATCCGTAGCGGACGTGAAATCGACTTCATAGATGCGGCAGCGGAGCCTTGGTATGAGCGCCTTGCTGAGCTCCCTCTCCAGGACGAGCAGCGTTCCGTCTTCAAGCAGACACAGCTCCGACACGCCGCTGCGCGACATGTCCCGTCCACTGATGGACCATGTCCCGCCGGCGATCGGATCCGTAAGGTACACCCATTGCCCGGCAACCTCCCATGGCGCATCCTTCCCCTTGCGGCATAGCCTCGTCAGGCGCACATCGGAACCGTGCGCCTTCGTGGAACGCGGGCCATCGTCCTTCAGAGCCTCTTCCGTGCAGGTCCACATCACAAGGCCATCTCCGCTCATGGTAAGCGATTCCAATCCCAGATCCAGGTATATGCCATCCATCAGCGGCGGGAGCTCCACTCGGCCAGTGCGACGTCCAGTCGCAGGATCATGCCTCGTGATGCGGCAAGAACGCTCGTCGGCAATCCACACAGACCCGTCCAACGGATCGCGGACAATTGCCTCGACGTCAACCGCATCCTGCGGTTCGCACAACCGGGTAAGGTTGCACCCCGACAATCTTCCGCTCCGCAGATCCACGGGCAGCTCCAGTTCCCACACCACCGGATTCCAGTCCGTCACCGCCCAATAGACGTTGTTGGACACCCATGAAATGCCGCCCAGCGATGCCGATCCCGGGATGCAGGGCCTTGCGATCTCGCCGACAGGCTCGATGCGCCACCTGTATCCGGCGCCGGCCTCAAGCGGCAACGTGCGCAGGAGCGCGCATGACGAGAGGATGAGCAGCCGGCGCAGCATCATGCCAAGACGCGCTTCGCGGCCTTTACGGCATCGTCCACGGCAACTACCTGACCGCCCATGCGGTTTATGAATCGGAGGGATGCCGCCTCGTCGCCAAGGCCCGCCTTTGCGAGATTCAGGCGCACATCGTCGGCGAACTGTCCGGCATCAAGCGCGATCACCAGAAGCTTGCGTCCCTTCGCGGCCTTTGCAAGCCCTTCCCTTGGGAATGGACTCAGCGTGATGGGGCGGAAGCAGCCAGCCCTGACGCCTTCTGCGCGAAGCGTCTCAGCGGTTGTGCGGGCAATCCTCGAGGAGATCCCGTACGCGACGATCAGCAGCTCGGCGTCTTCCGCAAGATACGCCTCCGACTTGGCGTCCGCCTCCATATCGGCATACTTCTTCTGAAGGTGGATGTTGAACTCCTCCTGCTGGGCGGCATCGAGGAATATGGACTTCACGAGATTGCCGCGGGTCTTGGGCTCCCCCTGTGCTGCCCAGCCGGAAAAGTCGGGCTTCGGATCCTCATCGTCCGGCAGCCGCACGCTTTCCATCATCTGCCCCTGAAGGCCGTCGGCGAACACCACTGCGGGAGTGCGCCATTTCGCCGCCATGCGGAAGGCAAGCCTCGTGAGGTCGAACATTTCCTGGGCGCTTGCCGGCGCCACGGTGAATGTCCTGTAGTTCCCGTGCCCGCCGCCCTTCACCGCCGGAGTGTAGTCGCTCTGCTCCGGATATACGTTGCCAAGCCCCGGACCGGCGCGATTCACGTTGACTATCACGGCCGGCAATTCCGCACCGGCCAGGTACGAGATGCCCTCCTGCATCAGGGAGAACCCAGGCCCCGAAGTGGCGGTCATGCAGAGCTTCCCGGCTGCGGCGGCGCCGAACATCATGTTCACGCTCGCGGTTTCGCATTCCGCCTGCACAAAGGTGCGCCCCAGCATGGGGAACCATTTGGCCGCACCATGCGCGATTTCGCTTGCCGGAGTGATCGGGTATCCGAAATACAGCTCGCATCCCGCATAAAGGGCGCCCATCACAACCGCTTCATTGCTCTTAACAAATTTAGTCATAGCTTGCCTGTCCTCAGCCTTTCGTCAACGGGACATTCCCGCATCACCGCTCAACCCTGATGGCATACGGCTCAGGGCAATTGTAGAAGCACATTCCGCACCCGACGCACCCCTCCCCGACATAGCGGACAGGCTTCAGCCCTGCCGCGTTCAGATGGTCTGCGGCAATCTCAAGGCACTTTTTCATGCAGGCGGAAACGCAGCGTCCGCATCCCTTGCAGCAATCTTCGTCAATTATCGGTCTCGACATCAGTACCTCCAAAATTCTTGCGCATATTATATTGCCTTGCGCAAAGGAAATCAAGTGGGCGTCGCGGTGAAAGCAAAATGAATCTGCTTGTCAAGCCTCGCGTCCTTATGGGGCAACCATTCGCAAGCCGCACATCCGTGTGGCTTTCCCTTTTGCCCTGGATCGGCAGTTGGAATCTCTACATTTCTCCATGGCTCGCACGGAGACTCAACTGCCGGATTCAGGATAAGGCATCCACGATCCTGAATAGGGATGAGATCTTCTGGTCTGGCGTGTCCCCGTACAGACGTTCCACAAAGGACGGGTCGCGGCTGCCCTGCAGGTAGAATATCGCCTTGACGCCCTTCACGTCCAACCGCGCCACGCGCTTCGTGGCGCATCTCATCCTGAACTCGGCGAGGCGGACAAGCCGCACGGCGGCGGGGGGCAGCCTTCCATACCTGTCGGCGAGCTCCCGCCTCAGCCGCGCAACATCCTTTACGGAAGCGACTTCCGCAAGGCGGCGATGGAAGTCCATCCTCTGCGACTCATCCTCCACATAATCGTATGGGAGCGACGCGCCGGAACCGGGATCGGCGGTGCCGGGCGAGAAGTCGATGAAGTCGAGGTTGACGGAAACATCAATGACATCTGGCACCGCCTCGCCGCGCATCTTCGCTATCGTGCGGCGGAGGAGCTGGCAGTACAGGGAAAAGCCTATCGCCGCTATGTGTCCGGACTGCTCGCTGCCAAGCAGGTTGCCGGCCCCGCGCAGCTCCAGGTCCCGGAGGGACAGGTTGTACCCGCTGCCGTTCCCCGAATGCTTGCGCAGGGCGTCAAGACGTTCCCTGGCCTCGGAATCTATCATCCCTTCGGACGGCAACAGAAAGTATGCGTAGCCCTGACGCGCCCCTCGTCCGACGCGCCCGCGAAGCTGGTAGAGTTCTGCGATCCCGAAGCGGTCGGCGCGATCCACGATTATCGTGTTCGCGCGGGTGATATCCAGCCCCGACTCCACGATGGTGGTGCATATGAGCACATCGGTACGCCCCTCCGAAAAGCCGCGCATCTTGTCCGCCAGCACCGAGGTGGGCATCTGCCCGTGGGCGACATCCACCCTTGCGTCCGGGAACAGCGACCTGACGCGCCTCTCCGCCCGCGATATGGTGATCACCCTGTTGTGCAGATAGTACACCTGCCCGCCACGCGCAAGTTCCCTGGCGATGGCGGACTTCACCGTCGCGTCGGAGTCGCGCACTATCCTCGTCTCCGTGGCGACGCGCTCGCGTGGCGGCGTCTTCAGCACGGACATGTCCCTCGCGCCCGTCATCGACAGGTATAGCGTGCGCGGTATGGGGGTCGCGCTCATGGTAAGCACGTCCGCAGTTGACCGCAACCGCTTTAGGTATTCCTTGTGACGTACGCCGAACCGCTGTTCCTCATCGACGATTATCAGCCCAAGGTCATGGAACCGCATCTTCGAGGACAGCATCGCGTGCGTGCCTATCACCATGTCGGCGGCGCCGCTCGCGAGACGGGCGCGAGCCCCCCTTTTCTCGTCCTCGGACTGGAAGCGGCTCATCGCCTCAATGCGGACTGGCGTGCCCTCGAACCTCGCGAGGAACGTCTCGTAGTGCTGCTGGGCAAGGACCGTCGTCGGAGCAAGCAGCGCCGTCTGCTTCCCGTTCATGGCGGCAATGAACGCGGCCCTCATCGCGACCTCGGTCTTGCCGTATCCGGCATCGCCGCAGATGAGGCGGTCCATCGGCTTGCGCGAGGCAAGGTCGCGCTTGACGTCCTCGATGGCCTTCCGCTGGTCGGGGGTTTCCTCGTACGGGAACGCCGCCTCGAACGCGCCTATGCCGTCCGCCTCGACGTCGTACGCGAACCCCGGCACGACGGCGCGGCGGGCCTGCGTCTCCAATAGCGCGGCGGCAAGGTCTGCGACCGCCTTTTGAGCATCGGACTTCTCGCGGACCCACCGGCGTCCGTCAAGGCGGTGTAGCCTCACCTTCTCGCCCTTTACGCCGACATAGCGGGAAAGGAGGTGCGCATGGGCGACCGGGACATGGAGTTTCGCCCCGTCGGCGTACTCTATCGTGAACACCTCGCTGCGTACGCCGCCTACCTCAACCTCCGTCGATCCGAGGAATCGTCCTATCCCGTAATCGAGATGCACCACGAGCTCGCCTGGCTCGATGTCCATCGACGCAGAGAGGCGTCCGCCCGAATGCGATGCGGCATTCGCCCTCGCCCCTGCCCCCGAAAGCCGTCCGCGAACGCCCGGCACCCTGTCGCTCTTGGCCACAACGACAAGCCCGTCACACGAGAATCCGCCGCCAAGCCTGTCGTCCTCGACGACAAGCGCGCCCTTGCGCCTCTCTGCCGCCAGATATCCCCTGAGCGTCTCGCGCACGCGCTCGACGAGCATTGCGTCCGTGACGCGCTGCTCCGCGAACCCCGGGAGCGGGGCCGACACGAACGGGCACGTCGGGACGTCCCGCGGAGCCGGATCGCCGACAAACACCATCCCGAACCCACGCGACCGGATGCATTCCGCCTCGGTCGGGTAGGAATTGTGGTCTATCGCAAGCACGATCCCGTTCGCGGGGAGGAGCGAAAGCAGTGGTGCGCCGTCCGCTCCATCGCCGGGGACGGACACCGGGGCGATTTTCGCGGAATCGACCTTGCCGACAGACATCTGCGTGCCCGGGTCGAACCTGCGGATGCTCTCTATCTCGTCGCCGAAGAATTCCGCCCGCACTGGGGTTTCTGAATCCGGACTCCATACGTCAAGCACGCCTCCTCGCACGGAGAACTCGCCCGGCGACGAGACTTCCACAGTTCGCTCATAGCCGATCGCGAGCAGCTTCTCCTGGATTGACGCGAACGAGGGGGCATCCGTATTGGCATCGGGTTTCAGGCCGGGTGAAAGATCCAGTTCCGCCCTGTGCGCTGCATCCGAGGACGCGACCGCCCCAGCCAATGCCACCACCGGCGAAACTATCACGAGCGGATATGGGCGCATCATGTAGGCGCCGAGAACGGCCGACACCTTAAGCCTCGCAGCCGTGGAGCACCTGTCATCCTCGATGTCGGGCGGAAACTCAAGGACGCGCACACCAACCTCGTCCGCTATCGCCTCAAGGTCCGCGAACAGCGCATCGGCCTCGGGAAGCCCCGCCGTGACCGCGAGCACAACGCCCTTGCCTCGAACGGCCAACGTCGCCGCCGCAAACGCCGCCGCACTTCCCGAAAACGACTGATAGGCGACGGCGGGCGCCCCGTCCGGAACGCCCGCGCAAAACGCCTTCGCGAATATGTCGCACCTTTCGGACACGGCGCCGCACCAGTCTTGGGTTTTATGTCCGTGCGCCTACGCCAAGCCGCTCGCCGCCATACCGTCTCTCGCGGATTGGACGCCACCACCACTCGTTGTCGAGATACCACTGCACGGTCTTGCGGATCCCGGTGTCGAAGGTCTCCTTCGGCGACCATCCGAGGTTCCGCATCAGCTTCGTCGGGTCTATCGCGTATCTAAGGTCGTGGCCTGGGCGGTCAGCGACGTGCGTTATGAGATCTTCGTATTTCCCGGAACCGCGTGGGCGAAGCTGATCCAATGTGGAGCACACCGTCTTTACGACCTCCATGTTGGTGCGCTCGTTGTGCCCCCCAACATTGTACGTCTCGCCCGGAACGCCCTTTTCGTTCACGAGCAGAAGCGCCGACACGTGGTCATCCACATAGAGCCAGTCGCGCACGTTCGCGCCGCTCCCGTACACCGGAATGGGCCTGCCTTCGAGGCAATTCAGTATCGTCAGGGGAATCAGCTTCTCGGGGAAATGGTATGGCCCGTAGTTGTTCGAGCAGTTGGTGATGAGCGTTGGCAATCCGTATGTGTCGTGCCAGGCGCGGACGAGATGGTCGGATGCCGCCTTGGACGCCGAATACGGGGAGTGCGGGGCGTACGGGGTCGATTCGGTGAAGAAGCCTGACTCTCCGAGCGAACCGTACACCTCGTCGGTGGATATGTACTGGAAACGGAAGTCTCCCCTGGAGGCAGAAGGTCCGCCGCCGGGCGCCAGAGCGTCAGGGAGTCCCTTCCAGTACGCAAGCGCGACCTGGAGGAGCGTCGCGGTGCCAGTCACGTTCGTGCGGACGAACTCGCCCGGGCCGTCGATCGACCTGTCCACGTGCGATTCCGCGGCGAGGTGGAACACGGTGTCCGGCTGGAACACGTCGAACGCCGCGGCCATCGCGTCCATGTCGCATATGTCAGCCTGAAGGAACTGGCATCGCGGCAGGCCCGGGACGCCAGCGGACCCGATCTCGTCGCACATCGCATCGGGCGCAGACCACGGCTGAACGCCGGCGTCCCGCAGGGACTCGAGGCATCCCGCGTACGTGAGCTTGTCGATCACGAGCACCGTCGCGTCCGTGTCGCGCACGAGACGCCTCACAAGCGCGGACCCGATGAATCCTGCGCCGCCTGTGACGACGCAACGCTTCAATTGCCGCCGCATCGCCTACTCCTCGTCCGTGACGGTCTTCGACGCCTCGGCCGACGCGGCCTCAACCCTCTCCTTCGGCCTGTAGCCGTAGCTGTAGCTGTACCCGCCGTAGCCGTATCCGTAGCCGTGGCGGCCGTGCATCGCGAACGCCCCGCCGTCCATCTGGTTCGTCTCCACGTCGTTCACGATCACGCCAAGGATGGTCGCCCCGGCCTCGGTAAGGTTGCGCACCGCAGACTGGATCGGGCGGAAGTGCGTGCGGTCCGGGCAGCACACGACCATCACTCCGTCTACCATGGAGGCGAGCGTGACCACGTCGCCCACGATGCCGAACGGCGGCGAGTCGATTATAACGCGCTCGTAGTTCTCGCGCGCCCACGCGAAGAACTCCGGGACGATGCTCGAGCCCATTATCGAGGCCGGGTCTACCCCCTCGGGCTTGACGGAGGCGATCACGTCGAGGCTATCGATCCCGGACGCGTTCACCAGTCCGGCGAAATCGCACTTGCCGCCCCGCTGCAGGGCGTGCGAGAAGGAATGGGCGACGTCGAGGCCCGTCAGGCCGAACACCTTGCCGAGGCGCGGGCGGCGCATGTCGAAGTCCACCAGCAGAGTCCTGCGGTGCGCCTGCGCGTTGGATATCGCGAGGGAGCAGCTCGTGATCGACTTCCCCTCGGCGGGCTGCGTGGACATTATGAGGAACACCTTGTTCATCTCGGCGTACCTCGGCGAGTCCAGCAGGTTGCGGAGCCCCGCCACCGCCTCGGCGAACTGGGAATACTTGTTCTCGGCGATGAACTTCGCGACCTCCTCGCGCTTCTTGCGCCTCACGTGCGGCATCACGGCCAGGACCTTGAGCGAGAGGCGCGTCTCAATGTCGGATATAGAGATGACGGTGTCCTCAAGGTGGTCAAGCACCAGCACGAACAGGAACCCGAGCATGAGCGAGCCTGCGATCCCTACGGCGAAGATCATGATGGGGTTGGGCAGCACCGGCTTGGACGGGACGCTCGCGACGCGGCCAACGCGGACTATCTCGTTGTTCGCCTCGGCGGCGATCCGCGCGGTGTTCTCGTCCTGCTGGAGCTGCTTCAGGAGCAGGGACGATATCTCCTTCTCGCTCTCTATCTGGGCGAGGCCGGACTCCGCGGAGATTATCTTCTGGTCTATCTCCGCGAGCGTGGCCGTGAGCCTGTCGCGGCTTTTCCTGTGCACCGCGAGCTGGTTGCGGAACGACGCGAGGTTGCCGTGCGCGGTGGCGAGGGCGCGCGAGACGGACTCGGTGAACTGCTGCTTGAGTATGTCGAGGCTCTTCTGCTTGATGCGCACGTCGGGATGGCTGGTCGTGAAGGACGTGAGCAGGGAGTTGAGCTCGAGCTTGCACTTCTGGAGCTCCGTGTACGCCTGGCCGATCTCCGACGAGCGCGGGACGGCAGACGGCAGTGCGCCGAAGTCCTCCGGGGTCTCCTGCGCCGCCTCAAGCACCTTCTCCCACTCGGTCGCGCTCGTCACCTCGGACTCGAGGTTGAGCACATCGGCGGCGACCTTCTGCAGGGCCTGCTGGACGATCTCGCGCTCGCTCTTCAGGTTGTCCACCTTGTGCGTCTTGCGGAAAGCGAGCAGCGCCGCCGACACCTTCTCGTCCACGCTGCGCTGCTTCTTCACCTGGTCGCTGATCTGGGCTACGGCCTTGTCGCAGCGGAGCCTGTTCTCCTCGTCCGTGAAGCTCTCGATCGCCTCCGCGTAGGAGTTCGCCAGGTCGGCGGCAAGCTGGGCGGAGCCCGACCGGACCGCAATCGTGATGAGCCTTGAACGGCGCACAAGCTCCAGCTCCGACTCGGCAAGCGCACCCAGAAGATCCTCGTCGGAAACGGTGGAGGCAGGGTGGTTCGCCCTGTACTGCTGCATGATCTTCGTTATCAGCTTCTCGGAACGCCAATCGGAAAGCCGCGTATTGAACACCTCCTCGTAGGTATTGCCGTAATCGACCTCCGTGATCTGCCCGAGGGCGCCGGAGGTTGTCTTGGGGGTGCGCATCTGCATCGTGAACTCGGACTTCGCCTCGTATATCGTCGGGGAGATGCGGTAGACGGCAAACGAGGCCACAAGGCCGACGAGCAGGAACACGAGGACGGTGATCCACCTCTGCGACACGACGCGCAGCACCCGCGCCGGCGTTATCGACCCGACGAGCGAATCCGGATCCTGCGACGACCCGTCGCCCCCGTACGGAGGCCGCCCGTAGCTGCCGTGTCCGTAATAGTACGGGGCATTCCCGGAAACGCCGTAGTATATCGGCGACTTCTTCGCCGACCCCGAATATATGGGCTTCCCGCCGTACTTAAGGTTGTCTGAAGCCATCTGTCATCCCCTATTGTCTTTCTTGTCAACAGCCGCGCGCCTGTGCTTCGGGAAGGAAGCCGCCGACAGCGGCATGGCCACCGCGACGCACACGAACAGCGGCGCAAGCGGAACCCCAACGGAAAACCATGCGTCTGCGGCGGCAAGCGCGAGCACCACCGGGCCGATCCAGACGACCGTCGGGAGATCCAGCACAAGGGCCCGCGCCTCGTCCAGCTCGCCATGCCTCCTGATCGCCCCTATGAGGCGCGAGACCCAGAACCAGAGCAGGAAACCTATCCACAGGCCCCACATCAAGGCGCCTACTATCCCCTGCTCCGCAATGAGCGTGAAGTACAGGTTGGAGCCGTCCTTCGGCTCCGGCGGCAGGACCAGCCAATCGTCCTTGACCGCGTTGAATGGCGCCTGCAGGGGGAAGGCGCCGAGGCCTACGCCGGACCACGGGCTTGTCAGCCACATGGACTTCGATATCCGCCGCAGGGCCTCGTTCCTGTCCGCAAGCGCAGCGGGGAACGCCTTTTCGGGCGAAAGGCCATCGCCCTTCGCGCTTCGCACGCCATCGTTCGGCATGGACATCACGGCGAACACGGCCATGACGGCGCCGAAGAAGAACATCGCGAAGGCCCGCGCCATCGCGGCGGATGAGGTCCTCTGGTTAGCGAGCGCCAGGGCAACCGCAGCCACGGCGGCCGTGACGCAAAGGCAGGGCAGCGAGAGTATCGACGGCAGGAACACGAAGGCGCCCACGGCGTTCCCGGCGACCGCCCAAGCGAACACGAGCCTGGCCTTCGTCAGGCCGCGCTCCTCCGCCTCTACGCCGCACACGGTCGCGACGAGCAGGAACAGCGCGTACAGCGCACCGGGGAAGGATTCGGCGCCGAAAGACGCCCTCGCGGCCGCCGCGAACGGCTCCGTCCCCAATCCGGCGCAGATTGCAGCCGCCATGCCGCCCGCAGCCGCCACTGCGGCGGAGCAGACCCCGAACCAGACCCTCGCGTTCCTGCCGAGCGCATGCTTCACGCCAAGCGCAACGACGGACATCGCGACGACCGTGGCGAACGGGAGGAACGCTGCATCCCCGACGGAGGCCGGCAGGAGCGGCAGGAACGGCTCGCTGACGGCCCATGCGGCCGTCTCCGCGTCAAAGGCGAGCCTCAGCCCTGAGTTGAGCCAGCGGACCATTGTGAATGCCACGGCAAAGGAAAGGAACCAGGCGAAGGGATCGCGCAGTATCCCGCTCAGCACGCGCCTCCTCGCGACCGAGACGGTCTCGCCGGAGAACACGGAAGGCTCCATCACAAGCCAGATTGCGGCAAGCAGGGATATCCATAGCGAGACGCAGCCAAGGATGTGCGCGGAGACAAATTGCGACAACGCCACCGGCAAGCCGGCGGCGATTGCCAAATGGGTTGATAGCCCATACTTTGACACGCTCTGGCTGAACATACCCTATCAGTAGTGGAACCTGACCCCGATGACTCCCTGGAAGCGACTGTAGTTCAGGTCGTCGTTGCCGCCATCGCACCACTGCTCGTCCCAGATGACGTTCGCGTACAGGCTCATCCAGCGGTTGAGGAGATAGTCCGCGCCAAGGCGGGCGGTCAGCCACGACTCGTCGTAGTTCTGCCTGCGGGTGTAGACCGCGTCGGAATACACGGTATCGTCGTAGCGCAAGTTGACGTTGGCGGTGAGCCTCAGCCTGTCGCCGAGCGTGAGGTAGGCGATGCCGGCGCCTATCGTGTAGACCTTCACGCCCTGGCCCGCATAGCGCTCGGATGGCTGGTAGTAGCTCGACCCGAGCATGGAGAACTGCACCTGGCGGTGGATGCGCCAGTTGCCGGTCAGCGTGTACGTCCAGCCGCAGTCCGTCGAGCCGGAATCGCCGTACTCGAACCAGGATGCGCCCACCAGCGCACGGTAGGATATGAGTTCCGTCATGTGGGTTCCCAAGCCTGCCTGGACCGAATACGAGCTGGAGTGGTTGTCGTAGTCGCGGCTCAAGGGGATTCCATGGCTTAGCGTCTCCTGCGTGTAGCGGGAATACCCAGCCGTCACGAGCAGGTCGGTCCACCTGCTGGCGACGAACCCGATCTGCGCTCCGGCGGAGTACTGGGACCAGCCGTAGAGCGGCGCGTAGTGCCCGGTATCGTTCTTGTAGTCGATCCGCGAGTACTGCCCCATCACGTCCGCGTGCAGACGCTCGGTGAAGCGGCGCTCGACTACGCCAGACACGTCGATGGCCTCGCGGTCGCGCCAGATGCCGCGGCCCGTGCCCGACATCAGGTCGTCGGACTGGTTGTAGTAGCCGTAGCGCTCCGAAAGCATGAGCGACCACCCCTTCTCGTTCTTCTCGGAGGAGGAATAGTTGTACGCGAGGCTTTCGCCATAGCTGTTCTCGCCCAAGTCCTTGTTGTATTCGCAGTAGTAGCGGTAGCGATACCACACGCCGCCCGTCAAGGCCCACTTCTCGCCATGCCACTCGAAGTCCGCGCCCGGCATGACGGCGAAGATCGAGTCGTCGGGGGAGTTGTTCATCGTGTCGATGTTGGAGTCGTAGGTATATTCAAGCGACACGTACGGCCTTATCGTCAGGCGATTGTTGAAGAACCGGAAGCCGCTCGGACGACTGTCGTTCTGCGGGGACGTGACCCCCTGCTGGGCCGCCAGCGGCCCGGCCAGGGCAAGCGTAGCCAATAGAACCGAAGACCTCACTCTCATGATGCGCCCTTTCGCGATGGAATCGTTCACGGCCTCTGCATCCAGTACGGACCGGGCTCGACGTGCTTGCGGCCCTTGCCCCTGTAGTACGGGCTGCCCGGGGTCGCGACACGGTCGCGAGGCACGCCGGAGATGCCGCCGCCCCTTGCGGCATCGGTTTCGCCGCCGAACACGGGGAAGTCGGGCACCTCCCACACCGGCTTCCCGCGCTGGAGGTCACCGAGCATCGAATCGACGACCTGCATCTGCCGCATCTTGAGCACCACCTCAGGGCTGGGCTCCTCGCCGGCCTGCGCGCTCGCAAGCATCGGGTCGTAGGTGGGAACGCCGTTGCGGCCGAGGGCGGACGGAAGCCACGTCCCCTTGGCCGCATCGCGGGATTCCTGCGGCAGGGAGGCGACGACCGCCTCCGTGACTGCGGCCTCGGCGGAAGGGCCGGCCGCACGGATGAACATCAGGCCCGCGAATCCGGCGCGGACAGCGCCCGACTCCACGGTGGCGGTGCGCCGGGCGACATCCTGCATCATCGCCTTCACGATGCCGAGGTACTCGGCGTCTGTCATCGTCGCGGGACGGGAGAACTCATTCTTCGCGAACTCCTCGTTCACGATCGTGAGCGATTCCGGCGGGACCGATGCGTAGACCTCCACAAGCACGGCGGCACGGTCTGCGGCGCCCGCAGCGGCGACCGCAGCCCTGTTCGCCGCAAGGAACTTCGCCGCCTTGGCCTCTGCGCTGCCCGGCATCTTCGATATCGCGGCGTTGACCTCGGATAGGAACGCCGTCTTGTCAGCAGAGGAAAGCTGCGCCATCGTGCCCTTCAACACGGCAGGGTCAAGAGCGCATTCCCCGACCTTCGCGTGCCATTCGCTGCGCGGCATCTCCGCTGAAAGGGCCATCGCCCCCAGCGCCGCCGCCATCGCCATCAAAGTTCTCTTCATGTTGCGCATCTCCTTTTGGGAACATCCACAATCAATACCAGCTCATCGGAACCCACACCACGTCGCCGGCC
>CAVFWS010000001.1:0-6290 GCA_963626295.1 Clostridium sp. CAG:138 | reverse complement strand
CCTCAGGGCTGGGCTCCTCGCCGGCCTGGAGCAGCACGTCCTTGTCGGGACGCCCCTCCTTGCCGATCTCGACCAAATCCACGATTGTCTTCGTCTTCTTTCCATCCTTGTCGCAGTGCGTGACCCTTATGCCCGCCTTGTCGGCAAGCGGCGTGGCCCCCCCGGCGAGCTGGAGAGCCCGCGTCACGCGCAGATCCATTGTGGCGGGGACGTCCACGGGGCCGGGTCTCTGGACCTCTCCAAGCACGGTCACAGTCCCCCACGGCGAAACCATCCCGCCGCCGGCCTGATATATGAAGGTGGCCGTCACGTGCGGATCGAGGAAATACTCCTTGTACGCCGCCGCTATCTTCTGCTGAAGCCCCACGAGCGTAAGCCCATCGCACTTTATCTGCCCGACGAGCTCCATCGTTATGTAGCCATCCGCGTCCACGAAGTACTGCCTGCCCTCGCGGCCGGAAAGGCCGGCCGCGGTGACCGATATCAGCAGGGCGACGCCGGGGCGGACCTTGGGCCCGTCGAAATACGTTGCAAGCAACTCGGCGTCCACGCCCTTGTCTTCCTGCGCCTCGCCGGAAAGGGCGGAAAGCAACCCCGAACAGCCGCCGAATGACAGCGCTGCGAGTAGAAATGCCGCATATGTAAACCACTTCCTCATAAAACAGGGCGTATGATATCACTTTGGGCGTTTAAATGCAATTGGCATTTTTTTTTTATTCAACGGCCGCAAAAGCGCCGCATCCTGCGCTCGACGGCGGCGACGACCGCCCCTGCCGCCTCGCCCTCGGGGATCCTGCCCTTCAGACTGCCGTCCTCGTACAGAAGGAAAAAGCGGTCTCCGCCGCACAGGGCGATGTCCGCGCCCTTCGCCTCGCCGGGACCGTTCACCACGCACCCCATCACGGCCACTCGCGGGAACGGGACGTGCCGCCCCATCGACGAGCCGAGTCTGACGAGGGCGGCCTCCACCGCCTCGGCGACGCCGCGCACGTCGCACTTCGTGCGTCCGCAGGTCGGGCAGCTCGTGACCGAAGGCCCCGGCTCCCGAAGCCGCAGCGCCCTCAGCAGCTCCAGCCCTACCGCGACCTCCCTCTCCGGCGCATCTGTGAGCGAGACCCTTATGGTGTCGCCTATGCCCTCCGACAGCAGTATCCCCAGGGCGACCGACGAATGCACGGTGCCGCGCAGGAACGTGCCGGCCTCGGTAAGCCCGAGGTGGAGGGGGAGGTCCGTCCGCTCGGCGAGTTCCCTGTAGGCAGCCAGGGTCGACGCCACGTCCGAGGCCTTCACGGATACTACGATGTCGCGGAATCCCTCGTCCTCGAGCAGCTTCACGTGCTTGAGGGCCGACGACACCAGCGTCTCCCCCGCCTCGAGGCTGCCGCCGTTGACCCCTATGCGGATCGGGATCCCCTTTTCCTTCGCCGCGCGCGCGACCGCCTGCACGCGGTCGCGGCCTCCGATGTTGCCGGGATTGAGGCGAAGCGCGTGCGTTCCGGCCTCTATCGCGGCAAGGGCGCAGCGGTAGTCGAAGTGTATGTCGGCGACTATGGGCGCCGGGCTCTGCCTGACCACCTGGCGGAGAACGTCTGCGGCGGCAACGTCAGGGACCGTCAGGCGTACGATGTCCGCGCCGGCCTCCGCGCAGGAGCGCAAGTGGCCGACGATCGCCGCCGCGTCGTGCGGGTCGTCGCACAGCATTGTCTGCACGCTCACCGGCGCACCGCCGCCTACCGGTACGCCGCCCACCTTCACCATCCTCGTGTTTTCCCTCAAGGTCATCCCATCACCCTCCGACGCTCGGAATCCCGCACGTCAAGCGTTTCCATGGCAAGCCGCCCCATTGCAGCTTCCGCCGCCCGCTACCTCTGGTGCTGCATGTCGCACAGCCTGCGGTAGACTCCGTTTGCGGCATAGAGCGCGTCGTGCGTGCCGCGTTCGACGATCTCGCCATCCCGCATCACCAGTATCATGTCCGCATCGCGGATCGTGGAGAGGCGGTGCGCGATCGCGAACACGGTGCGGTTCTTCATAAGGTTCGCCAATGCATCCTGCACCAGCCTCTCCGTCACTGTGTCCAGGGCGCTCGTCGCCTCGTCGAGGATGAGTATCGGCGGATTGCGGAGTATCGCCCTCGCGATGGAAATGCGCTGGCGCTCGCCGCCCGAAAGGGCGAACCCCTTCTCACCCACAATGCGGCCATACCCCTCGGGCTGGGACATTATGAACTCGTGCGCGTTCGCCATCTTCGCCGCGGCGACCACCTGCTCATGCGTCGCGTCCGGGGTGCCGTAGCGTATGTTCTCCTCGATCGTGTCGTTGAACAGCAGCGCCTCCTGCGTGACCGCCCCGACGAGGCGGTGGAGGTCTGCCGTGCGCAGGTCGCGCAGGTCTACGCCATCCATCGTGATGCGCCCGCTGCGCGGGTCGTAGAAGCGAGCGAGCAGACTTGAAAGCGTCGACTTCCCGGAGCCGGTCGACCCCACGACCGCCACCATCCGGCCACGCGGCAAATCGAACGTCGCGTCCTTCACCGCATCCCTGTCCGCCGTGTCGTAGCGGAACGACACGTCCTCGAAGGACACCTTGTCGGTGAACTCGGCCTTGGGGGCGGCATCCTTTCGTTCCGGCAGCTCCATGTGCAGGTCGAGCACGGAGAAGATTCGGGTAAGCGCGGCCATCGTCGTCTCAAGCTGGATCTGCAGCTTCGAGAGCTGCTTCACGGGCTTGTATATGATGAGCAGCGGCGCAAGCATGGGCACCACGTCGGATATCTTAACGCCGGTTGCGAAGCACCACACGAGGAACGCGCATATGAGCAGTATCCCGACCGTCTCGACGCTCGGCCCGACCATGAGGCCGACGCGCAGCCCCTTCATCGTGGACTTGAGCAGATACCTGTTCGTGTCGGCGTAGCGCTCGTTCTCGAACTGTTCGGTGTTGTAGCTCTTCACCACCTTGATGCACGTGAGCACCTCGTGTATCTTCGCGCCTATCATGGAGTTGCGCTCCATTGTCCGCTTGGCCCACTTCTTTATCGCCCGCCCAAGCATGTGGACCGGGAACACGAACATCGGGAAGCCCACGCATATGAGCAGGAGCGTCGGAAGCATGTCGTTGGCGATGGCGTACCACACGATGTAGCCCACCGCCACGAGTATCTCGAACGGCGCAAGCGCGACCTCAGTGAGGATCGTCGTGAGAATCACCTGTATCTGCTGCGGATCGGCCGAGATTCGCGTCATTATCTGCCCCACGTCCACGCGCCCGAAGAACTGCATGCCCTGCCGCTGGACGTGCTCCAGCATCTCCTGCCTGAGATCCGCCACGGCATGTGCGCCGGACCAGCTCAGACAGTAGTTGTTCAGGTACATCATCCCAAGGCGCAGCGCGGCGATCGCCGGCACGACAACGACGACGATCAGCAGCAGCGCACCCGCCATCCCGCCCTGCTCGGTCTGCAGCCGGATGCCGACCTTCGCCGCCAGCCGCTCCACCTGCGGGTACCAGCCCGGCAGTTTCGAACTCTTCTCTATCTGCCTGTCGAACGAGTTCCCGTTGCCGTGCGGCTTCGCCTTTGGCCGCGCGGCGGCATCCGAAGGGACGCCCTCGACGGCCATCGCTTCCGGTTGCCGTGCTGACCGCACCTCGCCGTCATGCGACTCGACGTGCTGCAGTGTCGGACGGACTATCTGGAAGAGCGGCAGCATCGTGCCCGCCGTGCACATGCCGGCGAGTATGCCCACGAACAGCCTGAGCTTGTACCTTTTCGCGTATTTCCATACGCGCCCATACGCCTCGCGCCGCGTATACTCCCGGTCGAAGAACTCTTTCCTGTATGATACCTTGGCTCCCATGGGCTACCTCGCTCCCGCCGCAAGCAGTTTCTTCAGGTCCTGCACCCGATCCTTGGAGGCGACGAGCACGGCATCCCTCGTGGTCACCACAACGAGATCCTTCACGCCGAGCGCGACGATCCTCGCACCCTCCGCGACGGCAACGGAGCCTTCGCAGTCCAGAAGCGTCACGTCGCCCAGCGCCGCATTCCCGGACCCCACCTGATTCAGGTGCCGTCCTGCCGAAGTCCACGCCCCTACATCGTCCCATCCGAAGTCGCCGGACGTGACAAGCACGTTCCTGGCCTTCTCCATCACGGCGTAGTCGAACGATATCTTCGGCAACCGCCCGTAATCCCGAGGCGTGATGCCGACAAGCTGCGGCGCGTATGCCGCAAGCGCACGCTTCAGCGTAGACACCTTCCACACGAACATCCCGGCGTTCCACACGTACCTGCCGCTCCTGACGTACCTCCTCGCCGTTGCGAGGCCCGGCTTTTCCACGAAGCGCTCCGCCCGGCAGATGCCGTCCCCGCAGGGTCTCCCCACCTTGATGTAGCCGAAGCCCGTCGCCGGATAGGTGGGCTTCACGCCCATCGTCACGATGTCCTCGGACTTCGCGGCCGCATCTGCGGCGAGCGAAAGCACCCGGCGGAACGCATCTACGTTCTCCATCAGGTGGTCTGCCGTGAGGATCGCGGCGACCGCGTCCTCCCCTCCCTTCCTCTCGACCGCAGTGCAGGCCGTCGCCACGGCCGCCGCAGTGTCCCGGCGGCACGGCTCGAGCAGGATGTTTCCCCTGGGGATTTCCGGCAGTTCCCTGTACGTCGCCTTCGCAAGCGACTTGGCGGTCACCACCAGTATGCGCTCCGGCGGGACGAGTCCCTTGAGGCGATCGACGCTCTGCCGCAGCAGGGACTTGCCGCCAAAGACGGCAAGGAACTGCTTGGGATGCTCCGGCGTGGACAACGGCCAGAAGCGCTCGCCGCTTCCGCCGGAGAGTATGGCCGCATAGAATCCCCGCTTCCTCATGCCGCGTCCCCTACGCAAGAGCAGCGGCCAGCGCGGCTATCTGCGCGCGCGACCCGTCGTCCAGTGCGCTCCTTATCGTCACAACCGGCTCGGCGAACGCGATCCCCTGGGACTTCTCGAACATTCCCCTTATGGCCTTCGCCGCATTCGGAGCCCATGTGCCGTTCTCTATGATCCCGACGGTGCGGTTGCGGTAGCCGCGCTCCGTAAGGTGCTCCACGAAAGTGCGCATGAACGGGAACACGTCCATGTTGTACGTCGTCGTCGCAAGCACAAGCTTGCCGTAGCGGAATGCGTCCTCGACCGCCTCCGGCATGTCGTCCCTCGCGAGATCGGAGATCGCGACCTTCGGGCATCCGCGTTTGACGAGTTCGTCCTTCAGGAGAAGCGCCGCCGCCTTCGTGTGCCCGTACACGCTCGTGTATGCGATGCACACGCCCTCGCTCTCCACTCCATACGAGCTCCAGATTCCATACTGCTTCACGGCGTGGGCGATTGCCTCGCCCTTCAGCACCGGACCGTGCAGAGGGCAGATTGCCTGTATGTCGAGGCCGGAAGCCTTCTTGAGAAGGGCCTGCGTCTGTGCGCCATACTTCCCCACGATGCCAATGTAGTAGCGACGCGCCTCGCAATCCCAGCCTTCGGGATCCGTCACGTCGTTTGCACCGAACTTGCCGAACCCGTCTGCGGAGAAGAGTACCTTGTCCGCCACGTCATACGAGACCATCACCTCGGGCCAATGCACCATCGGCGCGGCGACAAACGCAAGCTTGTGCCGCCCAAGCTCCAGCACGTCCCCTTCCTTCACAACAAGGCGCCTCGGGGCTATCGCCGCGCCGAAGAACTGCTCCATGAACCTGAACGCCTGTGCGGAAGCCACAACCGTCGTGCCGCCCCACTTCTCCAGCGCCATGGCTATGCATGCGGAATGGTCCGGCTCCATGTGGTGGATCACAAGATAGTCGGGGGCTTTGCCGCCAGACGCCGTTTCGACGTTTTTCAGCCATTCCTCGCCAAAGCGGGAATCGACGGTATCCATCACTGCGGTCTTCGCGTCATTGATGAAGTAGCTGTTGTACGCCATGCCGCGCGGCACGGCGTACTGCCCCTCGAAAAGGTCGATCTCGTGGTCGTTCACTCCGACATAGACGATGTCATCCGATATTTTCATGCCTCTACACCTCTACTATATATGCCAATCAAAACCCGCGTATTATAGCATAGTGGGAGACAGGTAGATGGTAGATGGTAGTGGGTAGTAGGCAGTGGGCAGTGGGAATTTACGATTTTCGATTTGCGATTTACGATTGCATTGTGGTATTTGGTCATTTGAGGATTTGCCGTAGCGATGACACACACTCTCTCTTCGTCGTGTCGTATCCAGTGGCGAAATATCCCCCGAACGAAGTGAGCCGCGCAAGC